>JAQGLF010000335.1 GCA_028293025.1 Alphaproteobacteria bacterium | reverse complement strand
CTCTTTCCATACACGACGCGTTCCGATCTTGAAGACGCGGTCGTTCGGCACATATTCTAGCAGCAGCACGCCCTCATGCTCGCTCTCGACCGCCGGCGCCGGCACCCCCGCGCCGGCCAGCGCCCGCAGCATCGCCGCCTCCGTGGCCGCCGCCGCGCCGCCCTTCGCCACCGAGAGGCGGCCGTCCGCCCGCCGCAGGAGCAGCACTTCGGACAGGTCGCCGCCGGACAGCCGTTCGAGCCGCTCCTCGGCAATGCCGGTAATGGCGGCGACGCGGCGAGCGAAAGCGCTCATCGACCCTCGGATTGCCGCGGCTCCCCGGTTTGTCCGGGGGACAGACCTGTCGCAGCAATGCGCCGCGCCAGCGCCGTGGCGCCCGCGGCCGCGTCGGCCCAGGCGGTGTCGAAATGCGCATCGCCGCCATAATAAGGATCGGCGACCGCCTGCCCTTCCCGCCCCGCGACATGGTCGAGCAGCAGCGACAGCTCGGCTTTGCTGCCCCGAGGCTGAAGGCGCTGAAGGTCGCGCAGATTCTGCCGGTCGAGCGCGACGATATGGTCGAAGCGGTCGAAATCCTGGGGCCGCACCTGGCGCGCGCGAAGATGGGAGATGTCGATGCCGTTGCGCGCCGCGGCGGCGGTAGCGCGGCGATCGGGCGGATGGCCGGCATGCCAGTCGCCGGTCCCGGCCGAATCCGCCTCGACCTCGAGCCCGAGCCGCTCGGCTTCGGCGCGGAACGCCGCTTCCGCCAGGGGCGAACGACAGATGTTGCCGAGGCAGACGAAGAGGACGGACGTCATGGCCGCGATGTCCTGTTGCCAAAGCGCCGGCCTCTGCTAGCCAGATGACGGAGCGAGCACAACGGAGGGGTGCATGGCGGAGAAGAGCGACGGGGCCACGCCGCCGGTCAGGGTCGGCCGCTACGGCTGGTATGCCCTCTTCGTCCTCGTCCTCGTCTACGCGGTCAATTTCATCGACCGCCAGATCATCTCGATCCTCGCCCCGGACATCAAGGCCGACCTCCATGTCGACGACGCGCAGATCGGCTTCCTCTACGGCACCGCCTTCGCCGTCTTCTACGCCTTGTTCGGAATCCCCCTCGGGCGGCTCGCCGACAGCTGGTATCGCGGCCGGCTGATCGCTTTGGGCCTCACGCTCTGGTCGACGATGACGGCGCTTTCCGCCTTCGCCGGCTCGTTCGGCACGCTCGCCGGCGCCCGGATCGGCGTCGGCATCGGCGAAGCGAGCGCCTCGCCCGCGGCCTATTCGATGATCTCTGATCATTTTCCGAAGCAGAAAAGGGCGACCGCCCTCTCCATTTACTCGAGCGGCCTCTATATCGGCGGCGCGCTGAGCCTGCCGGTGGGGGGCCTGATCAGCAGCCGCTGGAAGGCGGCATGGCCGCATGCGGCGAACGCCCCGCTCGGCCTCGCCGGCTGGCAGGCCGCCTTCCTCGCCGTCGGCATACCCGGCCTGCTGCTCGCTTTATGGGTGCTGACGCTGCGCGAGCCGCAGCGCGGCGCCTCCGACGGCCTCTCGGCCCCCGTGGTCCGACCCGGCGCCTGGCGCGATTTCGGCCGCGAGCTCGCCGCGATCCTGCCGCCGCTGACTTTGATCACCGCGGCGCGCCATCCGCGCGACCTGATCGTCAACCTGCTGGCTCTGGCCGCCATTGCCGCCGCCGTCGCCGGCCTCGTCTCGCTGACCGGCGATAAGCCGCAATGGCTTGCCTACGGCCTCGGCATCTATGCCATCTTCTCCTGGACCCAGTCGCTGCGCCGGCGCGACCTGCCCGCCTATCGGCTGATCTGGGGCTGCCCGACCGTCGTCATGCTCGCCGCCGCCTTCGGCAGCATCTCCTTCATCACTTACGCCGTGTCCTTCTGGGCGCCGCCTTATGTGCTGAGGACCTTCTATGCCGGCCCCGCCGATCCGGCGCACATTCTCCACGGCCTCAGCGCCGGCGTCGAGGTTTCCGCGATCCTCGGCTGGTCGGCCGCGCTCGCCGCCGCGACCGGAGTGATCGCCGGCGGCATCGTCTCCGACTGGTGGCGCCGCTACGATCCGCGCGGACGAATCTTCGTCAACATGCTCGCCGTCGTCCTGCCCGCACCGGCGGTCTGGCTGATGTTCACCACCGACAGCCTGGCGACCTTTTATTGGGCCACCCCGGTCGCGCAATTGTTCGGCTCGGCCTGGGTCGGCGCGGCGGTGGCGACGCTCCAGGACCTGGTCTTGCCGCGGATGCGGGCGACCGCGGGCGCGACCTATGTGCTCGGCACGACGATGGTCGGGCTTGCTCTTGGACCCTATGTCGCGGGCAAGATGTCGGTCGTGAACCACAGCCTCGCCGCCGGCATCTTCTCGCTCTACGTGGTGCCGCCCTTCACCCTGCTGGCGTTGTGGCTCGGCTCCCGCCGGCTCGCCGGGCTGGAGGCGAGCAAGGTCGAGCGCGCCCGGGCGGCGGGGGAGCCCGTCTAGCCCTTGGAGCCCGGCGGCCGGCCGATGCCGACCCAGCTGAAGCCCGCTTCCTCCACCTCCTCGGGCGGGTAGACATTGCGCAAGTCGACGAAGATCGGCTGCGCCATCGTCCGCGCCAGGCGCGAAAGGTCGAGGGCGCGCAGCACGTCCCATTCGGTGACCAGGACCACCGCGTCGGCGCCCTCGGCGGCCTGATAGGGAGTGTCGCAGAACCGGACGTTCGGCATCAGCGGCCGGGCCTGCTCGGTCCCTTCGGGATCGAACCCGCGCACGGTCGCGCCGGCGTCCTCGAGTGCCTGGACGATGCTGATCGACGGCGCGTCGCGCATGTCGTCCGTGTTGGGCTTGAAGGTGAGGCCGAGCAAAGCCACCGTCCGGCCGCGGGCGTCGCCGCCCATCGCCTGGATGACCTTGCGGCCCATCGCCCGCTTGCGGGCGTCGTTGACCTTGACCACCGCCTCGACGATGCGCAGCGGCGCGTCATAATCCTCCGCCGTCTTCAGCAAGGCGAGCGTATCCTTGGGGAAGCAGGAGCCGCCATAGCCGGGGCCGGCATGAAGGAACTTGGCGCCGATGCGGTTGTCGAGGCCGATGCCGCGGGCGACGGCCTGGACGTCGGCGCCGACCGCCTCGCAGACGTCGGCGATCTCGTTGATGAAGGTGATCTTGGTCGCCAGGAAGGCGTTGGCGGCATATTTGATCAGCTCGGCGGTCCGCCGGCTGGTGAACAGGAGCGGCGCCTTGTTGAGGTAGAGCGGGCGGTAGACCTCGCGCATGATCTCGGCCGCATCTTCGTTCTCCGTGCCGACGACGATCCGGTCGGGCCGCTTGAAGTCCTCGATCGCGGCGCCTTCACGCAGGAATTCGGGGTTGGAGACGACCCAGGCTCTGGCCTCGGGCGCGGTTTCGCGCAGGATCCGCTCGACCTCGTCGCCGGTGCCGACCGGCACGGTGGACTTGGTGACCACAACCGCCGGCTTCTTCAGCGCGCGGGCGATCTCCTCGGCGGCGCCGAACACATAGCTGAGGTCGGCATGGCCGTCGCCACGGCGGGACGGCGTGCCGACGGCGATGAAGATCGCGTCGGCCTCGGCGATGGCGGCGGGGAGATCGGTGGTGAAGGAGAGCCGGCCGCCGCGGACGTTGCCGGCGACGAGGCGTTCGAGGCCGGGCTCGAAGATCGGCATGACGCCGCGCTGCAAGGCGTCGATCTTGCCGGCATCCTTGTCGACGCAGATCACGTCATGGCCGAAATCGGAGAAACAGGCTCCGGACACCAGGCCGACATAGCCGGTGCCGATCATCGCGATCTGCATCGATAAGTTTCCGAAGTTTGAGGCGCGTCCGCTTAGCCCGCGCGAGCCGCCGCAGACAAGTTCATTCGCTCATGGGGCCCAGCCCTCGGCCAAACCGAAAATCGGCCCTGGAGCAGACGAAAAAAGAGGAGCCGGCCCGAAGGCCGACTCCCCCTTTTCACCTTTCCTGCCCTGGCGGAAGCCGCCGGGGCGGGAGACGGAGTTCTTACCAGCCGGAGCCCGGCCCGTAAGTGATCTCCACGCGCCGGTTCTGCGGCTCGCGGACGCCGTCGGCGGTCTCGACCAGCGGCCGGCTCTCGCCGAAGGACTGCGTGGTCATGACGCCGTCGGGGATGCCGTGACCGGCCAGATAGGCCTTCACTGCATCGGCACGGCGCTGGCCCAGGCCCATATTGTACTGGTCCGAACCCGACCGATCGGTGTGGCCCGCGAGCACGACCTGTGCCTGGCCCGTCTGCTGATAGGCGGACGCCGCATTGTCGAGGATCGCAGCCGCCTGCGGAGTGATGTCCGACTTATCCCAGTCGAAGAAGACCATGAACGGCCCGATCGGCGGGGGAGGCGGAGGCGGAGGCGGAGGCGGGGGAGGCGGCGGCGGCGGAGGCGGCGGCGGCGGCGGCGGAGCCATGCCGAAGTTGAAGGTCAGGCCGCCCAGCAAGCTGTGCGTACGGTACTTGAACTTCGATTCCTGGCCGTTGAACGCCGTCAGCCGGACGTTCGGAACGTTGAAGAAACGATATTTCACCGTTACGTCGATACTGTCGGTGATCGCCTGGCGGACGCCGGCAAAGACTTGCCATGCCAGCCGCGTATCGGAGGCGTCGGAGAAAGCCGGCGCCGCGTTGGAGAACACACGGACGTTGTTCATCTTCACGCGGGCCATGCCGACACCGCCGCCGACGAAACCGGAAATCCCGTTGTCGTCGCCGAAATCGAGCATGCCGTTGACCATGAAGGACAACGCGCTGGTGCTGCCACCGGCCGCGCTCTGGCCCGGGAAATTGAAGCCCTGGCCCGGAAGCACGATGGTGTTGATGATGCTGTCGATGTCGGCTTTCTTGTACGAGCCTTCGGCCTCGATCCGGAACGCGCCGAGATCGTAACCGACGAACAGGCCGCCGTCATAGCCGTAATCGTGGCTGATGATCATCGCGTCCGTGCGTGTGCCGACGCGTACATGGGTGTCTTCGGCGATCATCCCACCAAATTCGCCACCAACGTACCAGGCGCCATTGCGCGCAAAGGCAGGAGTCGCGAGCAAGGTGGATGAAAGCGCCAGAGCGATGGCGAGCTTCCGCATAATCTTCCCCTTTCTTTCGTGTCCCAACGGGGACGACCTTGAACTCAATACGGTAAGCGGAGTTTCCGCGCAAGCACGCTTATCCCCACATATGTTGCCGAAATGCCTCAGCTTATAGTCAAACAATGATGAGGCCCCTCGTCAGACGAGGCCGCAAACGAGCGTGCAGGCGCTTGGTTTCATGACGACAACAAAAAACCGAAACCAGCCGCCGCCTGTGGCATAAATGTCGCAAAGGCGGCGTTGACCGCTCATCCCGAAACCCGCGGATTTCCTGTTTTGCCAGAATGACTTGGCGGAGACGAGCATGTTGCCGTCGCGCGTTGCTGCCGGTGGTCACAGTCACGCCGCTCCGAACGTCATTCCCCAAGTGACGGCGGAGCGGAAACATGAAGACCCGCCCGATAAAGCCGGTGACGCCTCTTGGGGGCAGAATCGGCGAAGCGACGCGCGTCGGCGGCCAACGCCGCGACAGCCCGGCATTTCCGAAGGGCTCGACCCGAAAGGACAGGTTCACAGGCCTGCGCGCGAACACCATAGAACGCGCGGATGCGGGGCCTCCTCCTGGGCCACCACCGCGCCTGCGGTGACGGACACGCTCTACGGCATCTTTCATTGGGGCCGGCTCTGCTCGCGCTCGCCTGGATGGCCGATCGCGCCCGGCGGTCGGAAAGACTGAGCCTCGCCTTTTCGTTGACGCGCTGGTCGGGCCGGCAGGTAATCCACCCGCCTCGCAAACGCTCTAGGCCGGTCCGCCCATGCGCGCGTAACGCTCGACCACGGAGATGTGCAGCGGCCGGTCGAACTGGAGACCGCCGCGGCCGTCCTCGGCCCAGGCGATCTGTGCGGGCCAGCTTTCCAGGCCGGGGAGCTTCAACCACACCCGCGCGCCCGTCTCGAGGTGACTGGTCGCTTCGAAGCCGCAACCATGGGTCGAAAGGTCGAAGAGGATGATGCTCGAGGCGGGCCGGTCGTTTCCGGCGAGACCGGCGCCGATGTTGACCGGGCGGCGGACAAATTGCCGCCGGTCATAAGCGCTGCCTCGTTCCAGCGATGCCGTAAGCCGCATCCCGCCACTCCCCACGCTCTTTGAACAGCGCGCAGCCTATCCTCCCGACCGGTTAAGAGTTGGTGAATCGACACCCTCTACCGCGACCGGATGCCCGCAAATTCGGCGTGGCGGTTTTGCCGGCGCCCGCCGCACCAGCCCGCCAGCCTGGATCCCGAACGGCAAAAGCGGCGACCGGGCTACCCTTGTGCGGCGGGGCCTCGGCTCCCGCGTCAGTGCGGGCTGGTCGGCGGC
>JAQGLF010000324.1 GCA_028293025.1 Alphaproteobacteria bacterium | reverse complement strand
CGCCCCGGCCCGATGGACAATATCCCGGCCTTCGGCGACCGCAAGAACGGCCGCGCCCGGATCGAATATCCCCATCCCCTGCTCGAGGAGGTGCTCGGCGAGACCTATGGCATCTTCGTCTATCAGGAGCAGGTGATGGAGGCGGCCAAGGTGCTTGCCGGCTTCAGCCTCGGCGAAGCCGATCTGCTCCGCCGCGCCATGGGCAAGAAGATCAAGTCCGAGATGGACGCGCAGCGCGCCGGCTTCGTCGCCGGCTGCCAGCGGGTCAACGCGATCCCGGCCGCCAAAGCGAACGAGCTGTTCGACCTGATCGACAAGTTCGCCGGCTATGGCTTCAACAAGAGCCATGCCGCGGGCTACGCCCTGATCGCCTACCAGACGGCGTGGCTGAAGGCGCATCATCCGGTCGAATTCTACGCCGCCTCAATGTGCTTCGACATGCACCAGACCGACAAGCTCGCCATCTTCGTCGAGGACATGCGGCGGATGGCGGTCGCCTGCCTGCCGCCCTCGATCAACGCCAGCGAGGCGGAGTTCGCGGTGGAAGAGCTTCCTATCGTTCCTGCGAAAGCAGGAACCCGGACGGACAAAGAAACCGAAGCTGGGCTCCTGCCTTCGCAGGAGCACAAGCAACTCGCGGTCCGCTACGCGCTGGGCGCGCTGAAGGGCGTCGGCGAGAAGGCGATGGAGCAATTGGTCGAGGAGAGGCGGGCGAATGGCCGCTTCCGCTCGCTCGACGATTTCGCCGAGCGGATCGACCCGCGCCTGCTCAACCGCCGCCAGCTCGAAAGCCTCGCCGGCGCCGGCGCCTTCGACCTGCTGGCGCAGGACCGTTCCGCCGTCTTCGCGGCCGCCGAGACCGTCCTCGCCCATGCCGCCAGCGCCGCCGACGCACGCATCAGCGGGCAGGGGGGGCTGTTCGGCGGCGGCGAGAGCAATGTCGTGCCGATCCGGATGCCGACCGCGGCGGCCTGGACGCTCGCCCAGAGCATGGCGGCGGAGAAGGAAGCCTATGGCTTCTATTTCTCGGCCCATCCGGTCTCCCGCTATCGCCACCTCGCCGAAGCCCATGGCGCACGCAGCTTCGCCGAATTGAGCGCGCTGCCGGCCACCGCCGAGGGCGGGCGCACCGGGGCGGTGATGGCCGGCCTGGTCGAGGAGGCGCGCTGGCGCACCTCGGCGCGGGGCCGCCGCTATCTGATGGCGACGATGTCGGATTCCTCCGGCCAGTATATCGCCACCGTCTTCGACGACGATGTTTCGGCGCGGGTCGAGGAAGCGGCGAAGAGCGGCGGCTGCGCCTTGCTCAACGTGGAGCTCGACCGGCGGCCGGGGGAGGAGGCGCCCCGCGTCACCATCCGCGCGCTGCAGATGTTCGAGAGCCTGTCCAAGCGCACCCGCCTCCAGCTCGAGGTCGAGGTCGAGGATGCGGAAGCGGTCCATCGCCTCGCCGCGTGCCTCGCCGGCGATCGCGGCGGCAATGGCGAGCTTCGTCTGAGGGCGAAGCTGGACCAGGGCGCGGCGGAGCTTGTCTTGGGCCGCGACTTCCTGCTCGACGCCGAGCTCGCCGCGCGGATCGAGCGGATCGAAGGCGTGACCGCAGTGCGGTTGGCCGTCGCTCCAGCGCCCCGTTTGGCCCTGGTCTCCTAAGCCAAGCACGTCATCCTGGCGGAGGCCGGGATCCCAGGACAAGAAGTCACGAGCGTTTGGGCAGCGCGGGCCTCATCCGTCGGGGCTTTTTTCGCGCTGGGATCCCGGCCTCCGCCGGGATGACGGTACGGGGTTGTGGACAGCGTCGCCCCATCGTGGAATCCTCCCGCTTCTGGATCCCCGCTTTCGCGGGGATTCCGTGGGAGGGGTCCGATGCTGGGTGGGATGCAGGACTGGCCGCTGAGGGTGATGCGGATCCTCGACCATGCCGAGCGCGAGCACGGGACGCGCGAGATCGTCTCCCTTTATCCCGGCGGCATCAAGGCGCGCAGCGACTGGGCGGGAATCGCCCGCGACGCCCGCAAGCTGGCGCGGGCGCTGGAGCGGCTGGGGGTGCGCAAGGGCGACCGCATCGGCACGCTGGCGATGAACCACGGCCGCCACCTAATCGCCTGGTACGGCGCGATCGGCATGGGCGGCGTGCTCCATACGATCAACACCCGCCTGTTCGACGAGCAGCTCGTCTATATCGTCAACCATGCGGAGGACCGGATCCTCTTCTACGACAAGGTCTTCGCCCCTTTGGTCGAGCGGCTGAGGCCGCGCTGGACCGGCATCGAGCATTTCGTCTGCTTCGATAATGGGGAATTCGACGACCTGATCGCGGCCGAAAGCGACGATTATGCCTGGGTCGAGGGCGACGAGCGCGAGCCGATGATGCTCTGCTATACGAGCGGCACCACCGGCAATCCCAAGGGCGTGCTCTACGAGCATCGCTCGACCCTGATCCACGCGATGATGCAGATCTCGCCGGACGTGTTCGACCTCTCCGCCCGCGCGGTGGTGCTGCCGGTGGTGCCGATGTTCCACGCCGCCGGCTGGGCCTTGCCCTTCTCGACGGCGATGGTCGGCGGCAAATTGGTCTATTCGACCGATTACACGCCGCCGGTGATGTGCGAGCTGATGCGCGAGGAAGGCGTGACGCATACGGCCGGCGTGCCGACCGTATGGCTGGCCTTGATGCAGCATGTCGAAGGGACCGGCGCCGATCTCGGCAAGCTGAACACCGTCCATATCGGCGGCTCGGCGGCGCCGCGGGCAATGATCAAATATTTCACCGATCGCGGCATCCGCGTCGGCCACGCCTGGGGGATGACCGAAATGTCGCCGCTCGGCACGGTCGGCGCCGCCACCGGCGACTGGGACCTGCTCGATGAGGAGCAGAGGCTGGATTATATGTGCCGGCAGGGCCGCGTCCCGTTCGGAGTCGAGCTGCGCACGGTCGACGAGGAGGGGACATTGCTCCCCCGCGACGGCAGGAGCTCGGGCCGGCTGCAGACCCGCGGGGCGTGGATCGTCCGCCAATATTTCCAGGACGATAAAGGCGAAGTGATCGACGAGGAGGACTGGTTCGACACCGGCGACGTCGCCATCCTCCACCCGAACGGCACCCTCCAGATCACCGACCGGTCGAAGGACGTGATCAAGTCCGGCGGCGAATGGATCAGCTCGATCGACCTCGAAAATGCGGCCATCGGCTGCCCTGGCGTCGCGGAAGCCGCGGCGGTGGGGGTGCGCCACCCGAAATGGGACGAGAGGCCGCTGCTGCTGGTCGTCCGCAAGGAGGGCGCCGAGGTCACGCCCGACCAGATCATCGCCCATCTCTCCGGCCATGTCGCCAAATGGTGGCTGCCGGACGAGATCCTCTTCGTCGAAAGCCTCCCCCACACCGCCACCGGCAAGCTGCTCAAGACGGCCCTGAGGGAGCAATATCGCGACTACAAGCTGGCCAGCGCGGCCTAAAAACCCTCCCCGGAACGGGGAGGGGGACCATGCGCACCTGCTCATGGTGGAGGGCCCCCGAGGACCCACGCTCGCTGCGCTCGCCCCCTCCCGCAAATGCAGGGGAGGACCTAGTCTAGAGCAGCCGCAGCTGCGGGCCCTGCGGCGGCGTGAACAAATCGGTCCGCAGCCTCCGCCGCTCCTTGTTCAGCCCGTGCTTCTTCGCCGCCATTTCGAAGCGGACGCGCATCAGATCGGCCCAGGGGCCGAAGCCCTGCATGCGGGTGAACCAGTTCGGATCGTTGTCCTTCCCGCCGCGCATCTCGCGGATGATGTTCATCACCTTGTCGGCGCGGTCGGGGAAATGCTCGTCGAGCCAGGCGCGGAACAGAGGCGCGACCTCGTAGGGCAGCCGCACCGGCAGGAAGAAGGCGCCGATCGCGCCGGCTTCGGCGGCGGCTTCGACGATCGCTTCCACCTCATGGTCGGTGATGCCCGGGATCACCGGCGCGATCGCCACCATCGCCGGGATGCCAGCCGCGTTCAGCGCCTTCACCGCCGCCAGCCGCTTGCGCGCGCTCGGCGCGCGCGGCTCGAGCGTGCGCGAGATTTCCGGGGTCAGCGAGGTGACGGACAAAGCGACGGCGGCAAGCCCCTCCGCCGCCATCGGCCCCAATATGTCGATGTCGCGCAGCACCCGGTCGGATTTGGTCGTGATGGTCACCGGGTGCTTCGTCTCGGCCAGCACTTCCAGCACCGAGCGGGTGATCCGCCATTTCGCCTCGATCGGCTGATAGGGATCGGTGTTGGTCCCCATCGCCATCGGCCTTACCCGATAGCCGGGCTTTGCCAATTCCGCGCGCAGCAGCTTCGCCGCGTCCGGCTTGGCGAACAGCTTGGTCTCGAAATCGAGGCCCGGCGAAAGATCGTGATAGGCGTGGGTCGGCCGCGCGAAGCAGTAGATGCAGCCGTGCTCGCAGCCCCTATACGGGTTGATCGAGCGGTCGAAGCCGATGTCGGGCGACGTATTGCGGTTGATGATCGTCTTCGGTTTCTCGACCGTGACGGTGGTGCGG
Source organism: Alphaproteobacteria bacterium (assembly GCA_028293025.1). GTDB lineage: Bacteria > Pseudomonadota > Alphaproteobacteria > Sphingomonadales > Sphingomonadaceae > Allosphingosinicella. Next base: position 3,651 of record JAQGLF010000324.1, on the reverse strand, counting down.
AGCGGCGGCGCGCCGCCGTCCAGCTCCTCCCGCGCGTCCAGCCAGTCGCCGTCCGCCTCCCTTTCGGGGAGGTTGAAGCGCGTCGGCGTCCGGTTCTCAGGGGCGCCGCGGCCGGGACGGGCGTCGGGGCGGTTCACCGGTCGGGCATAGGTCAGTTTATAGAACAAATAAAGAACAAACTCTCGGGCCCTCCCCATTGCAGAAGTTCGGGCGAGGGCGCTACCACATGCCGAGGGGAGGGGCCGCGCATGCAGAGGATTTCCAAGCGGTTTCATCGCATCGCGGCCATGCTCCTGCTTGCCGGGCTTTGCGGGCTCGCCGTCGCCGCGAACGCGGCGGGCGTCGCGCCGCGGCCGCCCATGGGGTGGAACAGCTGGGACGCCTACGGCTTCACCATCGATGAGGCGCAGTTCAAGGCGAATGCGACGATCCTCGCCGGGATGAAGGGCTCCGGCTGGTCCTACGCCGTGATCGACGAGGGCTGGTATATGGGCGACCCGCTCGGCGACCGGGTCGAGACGCGGCATTATCGCCTGGACGGGTTCGGGCGGCTGGAGCCGGTCGTGAGCCGCTTCCCGTCCGCCGCCGACGGCAGGGGGCTGAAGGCGCTCGCCGACTGGACCCACAAGCGGGGGTTGAAGTTCGGCATCCACATCGTCCGCGGCATCCCCAAGGCGGCCGTCGAAGCGAATCTGCCGATCGCCGGCTCCCGCTTCCACGCCGCGGACGCGGCCGACCGCGCCGCCATCTGTCCCTGGGATGCGGCCAATTACGGCGTCGCCGACAATGCGGCCGGCCAGGCCTGGTACGATTCGCTGCTGAAGGAATATGCCGGCTGGGGCGTCGACTTCCTCAAGGTCGACTGCATCGCCGACCATCCCTATCGGCCGACCGAAACCCGTCAGATCGGCGAAGCGATCCGCAGGGCCGGACGGACGATGGTTCTCAGCCTTTCGCCGGGGCCGGCTCGGATCGCCAATGTCGCGGAGATGGCGCGCTCGGCACAGATGTGGCGGATCGCCGACGACCTCTGGGACGCCTGGACCTTTCCCCATCCCGATCCGACTACCGAATTTCCCAATGGCATCCGCAACGCCTTCGACCGGCTCGCCCTCTGGAACGCCTATGCGCGGCCGGACCATTGGCCCGATGCCGACATGCTGCCTTTCGGTTCGCTGCGGCCGCATCCGGGCTGGGGCGATCCGCGCCGCTCGCGTCTAACCGCAGACGAAACGCGCACCGCCTTCACCTTGTGGGCGATCGCGCAATCGCCCCTGATCCTGGGCGGAAACCTGACCGAAATGGACGCGTCGCTGCGGATGCTGCTGACCAACACCGAAATCATCGCGCTCAACCAGGGCAGGCGGACGAGCCGGCCCTTACGCGCTCTCCCGGACTCGCTCGCCGAGGCGAGACTGTGGCTGTCCGGGCCGAGAGGCGGCGCCGCCGACACCGTTGCGATCTTCAATCTCACCGAGGCCCCGCTTCGGGCGGAGGCGCCCTGGTCGTCGCTCGGCCTTCCCGCCGGCGCCTTCGCTGCCTGCGACCTTTGGACCAGGGCGGAGCTGCCTGCTTCCGCCCAGGCAAGTCTCGCCATCGCGCCGCACGGTGTAACGGTGCTCCGGGTCAAGCCAATCGGCGATCGATCCGCGGTCATACGGCGCGCGTGTGCCAACCCCGGCTAGAGATCGAATCACCCAATCCGTTCGGGCTGAGCCTGTCGAAGCCCTCCCTTTACCCTTGGCTGAAGAAGAGCAGGGAGGGCTTCGACAAGCTCAGCCCGAACGGATTGATCAAGCAGAGTCTAACCGGCCGGTGGGTCAAAGCTCCAGGAAGCGGCTCGCCCCGTCCCACGGCCGCCCGATCTCCTAGTTCGTGCCCAGCGCCAGCGCCTCGCCGCCCGGCTGCATCCGCACCGCGTGGGCGCCGGGCAGGCCGGGGAAGCGGGGCCAGAGGCCCTGGACCAAAGCCTCGCGGCTGGGCCCGGTCTTTCCCGCTTCCTGCTCGTAGATCCAGTAATTGCGGAGCACGATCGGCACGTAGCCGCGCGTCTCCCAATAGGGGATCGACTCGATGTAGAGGAGGGGATCGCCCTTGTCGAAGCGGCGATTGTTCCATTCGGCGACCGGCGCCGGCCCTGCATTATAGGCGGCGATCACCTTGAGCAGCAGCCCGCCGGTCGCGGCCGAATCGCGCAGGCTCTCGATATAGGTCTGGCCGAATTCCATGTTGAAGGCGGGGCTGGTCAGCTCCGAGCGGTCGAAGGGCTCGCCGCGGCTGCGGGCGATGTCGCCGGCGGTGCCGGGCCGCACCTGGAGCAGGCCGATTGCGCCGGCCGGGCTGACCACGTCGGTACGGAAGTTGGATTCCTGGAGCGCGTGGGCGAAGACCAAAGACTGGTCGACGCGCCAGCCGCGGCTCGGCCGCCAGTCGGGGCGCGGATAACGGGCGGCGAAATTGACCACCGCCCCGGCCGGCGCATTGTGGGCGAGCCAGAATTGCGTCGACGGCAGGTTGAGGTCGGAGGCGAGGTGGAGGAGGCCGCCATGGTCGGTCGCGCCGCCGATCCGCGCCTGGTATCGGATGAACTGGTCGGCAAGGTCGATCTCGCCGATCTCGGCAAGCGCGATCGCCGCGCGGACGTTCGGCTTGCCGGCGATATTGCCCCATTCGGCGTCGCGATAATTGTGGAGGCCCGTATAATTGGGCGTGCGGATGCCCAAGGCGGTCGCCGCGAGGAGGCCGTAGAAGGTCTCCTTCGCCCGCGCGGCGCTGCGCAGCTTGGTCTGGACCCGCTCGGGATGGTTGCACATCGTGTCGGCGCGGGCGCCCCAATAATGCGCGGCGGCGGCCAGCTCATAGTCGCTCGCCCGGGCGGCGACGGTGGCGAAGGCGTCCGAGGCGGCATCGCACTGGCGCATCCGCCAGGCGACGAGGCCGGCCGTCCAGGTCGCCTGCAGCGCCCAGTCGCCGCTGCCCAGGCGGGCGAGCTGGGCGAGGCGCGCGGCCGATCCATCGTCGCCGATGATGTAATAGGACCAGGCGATGCGCTGCTGGAATTCGGTCTGCGTGGCGGGCGCGAGCTCGTTGACGCGGGCGGTGAAGATCGCCTCCGCCTCGGCCGGGCGATTGGCGGTGATCAGCGGCGTGATCTGACGGTCGACCTCGGCGCTCACCGGATCGCGCGGCGCATTCTGGGCGCGGGCGCGGCGCGGCTGGCTGCCCTGGAAGACCAGCGCGCGCGGCTGCGGCAGCGCCGGCAGGCTGGCGGCGCCGCGGGTGATGGCGAGGCGTGAGAGCTGGTCGGCCTTGGGCAGGTCCGGCGCCCGGGCGAGAAGGGCCAGCAAGGGCTCGAGCTCGGTTCTCGGCGAGCCCTTGGCGAGATAGAGCTCCGCGCGCGCCGCATTGTGGAGCGGGCCTTCGGGCATGGCGTCGAGCTTCGCCGTCGCGCCGGGCCAGTCGCCGGCGCGGATCGCGGCGAAGATTTCGCGATAGGCGGCGCGCTGTTCGGCGGTGAGCGCCGACGGCACGGCAGCGATCCGCTCCGCCGCATCCTCGGCGGCGAAAGCGGGCGCCGCGGCGAGCGCCGGGACGGCGAGAGTGGCGGCGAGCAGCAGGGCGCGAATCCGGATCATTTTTCGACCTCTTCGA
>JAQGLF010000296.1 GCA_028293025.1 Alphaproteobacteria bacterium | reverse complement strand
TGGGCGTCGGCGGGCGTCTCCTTCATGACGGGGAGGAAATAGGAAGAGAGGCGCATCGGCTCGGCTGGGTTCCTTTTGGGGGTCGCCCAGCCTCTAGGGTGGCGTTTCCGGCAAGGCAACCGCATGGGCGTCGGGGCCCCTCCTGTTGCACCATCGACACAGCGTGGCGGCAAAGTGACGCAAGCCCTTGATTGATCAGTGACAGCGCCCCCGCCGCGCGCCTAGCAAGGCGGCACGAGCTGAGGCCAGCAGGCCGGGTTCGGGGAGGCTTCGGCCCCGCATCCTCAAGCGAGGTGAGGATGCGCGCGGGCCGAAGTCCTTTTACTAAGGGGGCTGACGACTCGATCGTCACGCGGGTGCCCGGGCAGCGATGTCCGGGCCCTTGCTTTTTGGGGGTCAGCGCTCGCCGTCTCCCGATCAGAGCATGGCTTCAATCCGGCCGTGACTGATTCTCGCTTTTCCGCCGCGCGGCGCGCAGCGGGATCCGGGATTCGGCGGCGAGGCCGGGGACCCGGCTCGCCGGCGCCGGCCGGCTGTAGAAATAGCCTTGGCCCTCATGGCAACCGAGCGCCTGCAGCAGAGCGTGCTGGCGCTCGGTCTCGATGCCCTCGGCGACGATGGTCTTGCCGAGCCGGCGGCCGAGGCTGGTGACGGCGTCGACGATCGCCGCGTCGCCGGCATCCTCCTCCAGCCCGCAAACGAAGCTGCGGTCGATCTTGACGATGTCGACCGGGAATTGCTTGAGGTGGGAGAGCGAGGCGTAGCCGGTGCCGAAATCGTCGAGGGCGATCGAGATGCCCTCCGCGGCGAGGGTGTTGAGCGCGCGCTCGACATATTCGGCGCCGCGGCCGACGAACACGGTCTCGGTCACTTCGAGCTGGAAGCAGGCGAAAGGCACCGCCGCTTTGGCCAGCTTCTCGAGCAGCCGCTCGGCGAAGTCGCCGCGGCGGAACTCGGCGGCGGCGGCGTTGACGGCGACATGGCCGAAGGCGACGCCCTCGCCCCGCCAGCGGACGATGTCCTCGATCACCGCTTCGATCATCCGGTCGCTGATCTCGGCGGCGAGGCTGAGGTCGTCGAAGGCGGCGGCGACGGTCGCCGGCTCCTGGATGCCGCGGCGCGGGTGCTTCCAGCGCATCAGCGCCTCGAAGCCGACCGCGCGGCCGCTTCTGAGGTCGACCTTGGCCTGGTAATAAGGCCGGACGCTGCCCCGCTTCAGCGCGTCGCGGGCGAGGCTGAGCATCGACGCCCTTTTCTGCACCTCCATCCGCATCGCGCTGTGGAACAGGCGCAGGGTGCCACGGCCGGCCGCCTTGGCGGCGTAGAGCGCCATGTCGGCATTCTTCATGAGATCCGTCCGCCGCGTGCCGTCGGCGGGAAACAGGCTTGCGCCGATGCTCGCCCGGCAATCGAGGATCTGGCCGGCATGGATGCAGGGCTCGGCGAGGCGATCGAGCAGAGCCTGCACCGCCGCCTCGACCTCGGCGGCGCTGCCGGCGGCGGGAAGCAAGGCCGCGAACTCGTCGCCGCCGAGGCGGCCGATCACGCCGTCCTCGCCGAGCACGTCACGCAGCCGGCCGGCGAAGGTGCAGAGCATCGCGTCGCCGGCGTCGTGACCGACCGTGTCGTTGACCCGCTTGAAATCGTCGATGTCGAGGAGGAGCAAGGCGAAGCGCGTGCCGTCGGCGCCGGCGCGGCCGATCGTCTCGTCGATCCCCTTCTGGAGAAGATAGCGGTTGGGAAGACCGGTGAGGAAATCGTGGTTCGCCGCCCATTGCGCCTTTTCCTCGGCCGCCTTCTGGTCGGTGACGTCGCGCGACATGACGACGAGCCGCTGCGGCTTGCCGTCCGGGCCGCGCATCGGCGCGATCATGATGTCCCACCAGCGCCTATCGGCCTTGTGGACGAGGAGGCGGCCGACGCTCCCCCGCCGCGCCTGCCGCACCGCCGCCACGGCTTCGGCCTTTTCCGTGCCGGTGAAACGGTCGGACCAGCGCCGCCCGACCATGTCCTCCTGGCTCCGGCCGTAGACCCGCAAAGTCGTCTCGTTGACGAGGACGACCGTGCCGTCCAGCTCGAGCAGGGAGACGCAATCCGGGCTCGCCTCGATCATCTCGCGATTCAGCCGCTCGCTGGCGTCGAGCGCCTGGCGGGCGAGCACGTTGTCGTGGATGTCGGTGCAGGTGCCGTACCAGCGCAGGATGCGGCCCTCCTCATCCTTTTCCGCCACGCTGTGGGAGAGGATCCAGCGCTCGCCCTCGCCGACGCGGACGCGCAGCTCGGCCATGAAGGGCTCGCCGGTTGCGACGGCGCGCTGCCAGGCGGTGGCGACGCGGCCGAGATCGTCGGGATGGATGGCCTGGAGCCAGCGCTCGCCGGTGCCGAGCTCCTCGGTCGCGGGGAAGAAGCGCCGCCACTGGTTGCTGAGGAAGTCGATCCGGCCTTCGCTATCCGCGGTCCAGATGACGTGCGGCACCGAATCGAGGATCGTCCGGGCCCTTCGATCGCTCGCCGCCGCCGCCTCGCGGGCGAGGACCGCCTCGTTGATGTCGGTGCAGCTGCCGTACCAGGCGACGATCTCTCCCCGGTCGTCGCGCTCGGCCGCGCCGACGCTGAGGATCCAGCGATGGCCGCCGCCATGATGGCGCAGGCGATATTCGATCTCGTAGGGCGCGCCGGTGGCGAGGCTGTGATGCCAGGCGATCCGCGCCCGCTCACGGTCGTCGGGATGGACGAGGTCCAGCCGCCTGCCGCCGTCGGAGCGGCCGAACTCGGCGACGCCGGTGAAGCTCTTCCACTGGCGGCTGAAATATTCCTCGCCGGTATCGAGGTGGTAGGACCAGAACATGTGCGGCGTG
>JAQGLF010000242.1 GCA_028293025.1 Alphaproteobacteria bacterium | reverse complement strand
AACGGCCGACGATCTCCCAGCCGACGCCGGGATCCTCATGGAGGTAGACCCGGACGTCGGCCGGAATCATCGCCGTCGCATGCCGCTCCGCCATCGCCCGCGCCACCGCCGCATCGTCGGGAAAGGCCTTCAGGCAGATTTCGTCGAACAGAGCGACCATCTCCGCAAGCTGCGCGGCCGCATCGGGCGCCGGCACCGGGCGGTGATAGGTCAGGGGCGCAGCGCCGGCGGATCCGGGCAGAAGCAGGACCGCCAAAGCGGCAAAGGCTGACGCGATCGGACGCATGGGACCTCCCCCGGTGATCGAAGACTCATCTTGCGGGCCTGAGCGGCTTCCGGTCAAGCTTGGGATGGCTGCCTGAATCAGCCCGCCGGCGGGCTCGGGCCTGTCAGATCAGTCCGGCGAGCGGGCTCGACGGATCGGCGTAGCGGCGCTTGCCCATGCGGCCGGCGCGATAGGCGAGGCGGCCGCTCTCGACCGCGAGCTTCATCGCCCGCGCCATCGTCACCGGATCCTTCGCCTCGGCGATGGCGGTGTTCATGAGGACGCCGTCGCAGCCAAGCTCCATCGCCACCGCCGCGTCCGAAGCGGTGCCGACGCCGGCGTCGACCAGCACCGGCACCCCCGCCTGCTCGACAATGATCCGGATCATCACCTGATTCTGCAGGCCGAGACCGGAACCGATCGGCGCGCCCAAAGGCATGATCGCCACCGCTCCCAAATCCTCGAGCCGCTTCGCTGCGATCGGATCGTCGGCGCAATAGACCATCGGCTCGAAGCCCTCTTTGGCGAGGATTTCGGTGGCGCGCAGGGTCTCGATCATGTCGGGGTAGAGCGTCTTGGCCTCGCCCAGCACTTCGAGCTTGACCAGGGTCCAGCCCCCCGCCTCGCGGGCGAGGCGCAGGGTGCGGATCGCCTCCTCGGCATTGAAGCAGCCGGCGGTGTTGGGGAGATAGGTGATCTTCTTCGGATCGATGAAATCCATCAGCATCGGCTGGTTCGGATCGGAGATGTTGACCCGCCGCACGGCGACGGTGACGATCTCCGCCCCCGAGGCTTCGACCGCCGCCGCATTCTGCTCGAAGCTCTTATATTTGCCGGTGCCGACGATCAGCCGCGAGGTGAAACTGCGGCCGGCGACCTGCCACTGGTCATCCATCTCAGCCCCCGCCCACGAAGGTGACGATCTCGAAATCGTCGCCGTCCTCGACGATCACCTGGCCGAGCGTCGAGCGCGGCACGATCTCGAGATTCTTCTCGACCGCGACCCGGCTGGGCTCCAGCCCCAGTTCGAGCGCCAGATCGGCAATGCTGATCCCCTTCGGCACCCGCCGGTGCTGGCCGTTGACGCGGATGGAGACGGTCTCGATTTCAGCCACGTTTGCAAAAGCCCGTTCGAAAAGCTTGGGTTGAATGCCCGTGCGCCCTATAGCGTGCCGCCATGGCGACGCCACCCAAAGTCTATGTGCTGAACGGGCCCAACCTCAACCTGCTCGGCCTTCGGGAGCCGGAGATTTACGGCGCCGATACGCTCGACATCATCGCCGGCCGGATCGAGGAGCACGCCCGCGGCCTCGGGCTCGAAGTGGAAATCCTCCAGTCGAACCATGAGGGCCATCTGATCGACTGGCTGCACGAGGCGAACGCGCAAAAGGCGAAGGCGGTGATCCTCAATCCGGGCGGCTTCACCCACACCTCCGTCGCCCTCCACGACGCGGTGAAGGCGATCTCGGTCCCGGTCTTCGAGGTCCATCTCTCCAATCCGGCCGCGCGGGAGGAGTTTCGCCGGCGCAGCCTGATCGCGCCCGCGGCCCGAGGGACGATCGCCGGCTTCGGCGCGCTCGGCTACGAGCTCGCACTGGACGCGGCCGCACGGCTCTGAGTAAAGCGGCGGCGCAAAAGGGGAAGAGAATGAGTGACGAACGCGACGCGCCCGAAGCGGGCGGCATGCGCATCGAGGCGGAGCTGGTTCGTCAACTGGCCGAGCTCCTCACCCAGAACGAACTGACCGAGATCGAAGTGGAGGACGGCGACCGCAGGATCGTCGTCAAGCGCGAAGTGCATGTGGTCGCCGGCGCGCCCGCCGCTGCCGCCCCGCCTCCGCCCGCCGCCGCCGCGCCCGCCGGTTTCCAGGCTTCCGGCGCCTCCGTCGCGCCGGCCAGCCATCCGGGCGCGGTCAAGTCGCCGATGGTCGGCACCGTCTTCCTCTCCGGCGAGCCGGGCGCGAAGCCGTTCGTCGCCCCCGGCGACCAGGTGAAGGAAGGCGACACTTTGGTGATCGTCGAGGCGATGAAGGTGATGAACCAGATCCAGGCGCCCCGCGCCGGAACCGTCGTCGAGGTGCTCGTCGTCGACGCCCAGCCCGTCGAATACGACCAGCCGCTCGTCATCATCGAGTGATGGCGATCCAGAAGGTCCTCATCGCCAATCGGGGCGAGATCGCGCTTCGCATCCACCGCGCCTGCCACGAAATGGGCATCCGCACGGTCGCTGTCCATTCGACCGCCGACACCGATGCGATGCACGTCCGCCTCGCCGACGAGGCGATCTGCATCGGTCCGCCGCCGGCCTCCGAATCCTATCTCAACATCCCGGCCATCATCTCGGCCGCGGAGATCAGCCATGCCGACGCCATCCACCCCGGCTACGGCTTCCTGTCCGAAAATGCCCGCTTCGCCGAGATCGTCGAATCGCATTCGATCGTCTGGATCGGCCCCAAGCCCGAGCATATCCGGATCATGGGCGACAAGGTCGAGGCGAAGCGCACCGCTGCCAAGCTCGGCCTGCCGCTCGTCCCGGGCTCCGACGGCCCGGTCGAGGGGATCGAGGAGGCGCGCGCGGTCGCGAAGGAGACCGGCTATCCCCTGCTGATCAAGGCTTCCCACGGGGGAGGCGGACGCGGGATTCGGCTCGTTCAAAACGACGAAGAGCTGCCCAAACAACTGGATATGGCGCGTGCGGAAGCGGCCTCTTCCTTTGGCAATCCCGATGTCTACATCGAAAAATTCGTTGAAGAGCCCCGGCATATCGAGGTCCAGATCCTCGCCGATGAGCATGGCCATGTCATCCATCTGGGCGAGCGCGACTGCTCAGTCCAGAATC
>JAQGLF010000233.1 GCA_028293025.1 Alphaproteobacteria bacterium | reverse complement strand
CCTAAAGCTCGCCGCGGGCGCGGCGGAGGGCGCGCCACTTCTCGACATTGGCGTTCTGCTCGGCGAGCGTGTTGGCGAAGACGTGGCCGCCGGTGCCGTCGGCGACGAAATAAAGCGCCTGGGTCCGCGCCGGGTGGAGCACGGCGGCGATCGCTTCCTTACCGGGATTGGCGATCGGCCCGGCCGGCAGGCCGGCCTTCACATAGGTGTTGTAGCCATTGTCGGCGTGGAGCTCGGATTCGAGGATCCGCCGCCCCAGCGGCTTGCCGCGGGTGACCGGATAGATCACGGTCGGGTCGGCATCGAGCTTGATCCCCTGCCGCAGCCGGTTCGAATAGACGCCGGCCACCATCGGCCGCTCGGCGGGCTTGCCGGTCTCCTTCTCGACGATCGAGGCGAGGATCAGGGCCTCCCTCCTGTCCTTCACCGCCGCCTCCGGCCCGCGCGCCACCCACAGCCGGTCGAGCGTCTTCGCCATCGCCGCCTGCATCCGCCGCAGCACCGCCGCCCGGCTCTCGCCGCGCTGATAGGAATAGCTGTCGGGGAGGATCGAGCCTTCCTCCGGGACCGGCACGGCGCCGGCGAGCGCCGGCGCCTTCATCAGCCGCTCCCAGACCAGGATCGAGGGCAGGCCTTCCGGAACGATCACGAAACGCTGCAGCGTCTTGCCGTTCTCCAGCAGCCACAGGATCTGCGCCGCGCTGGCACGAGCGGGAATCTCATATTCGCCCGCCTTGATGCCGCGGCCGCGGCCGAACAATTTCGCCTGGAAGAGGAAGCGCCCCGGCGAGGAGATCGCGCCCGCCTGCTCGAGCAGGGAGGCGGCGCGCGGCAGGCTCGCCCCCTTCGGGATCACCACGGTCACAACCTGCCGCGCCGGGCCGGAGCCGTGCCAGCCCTGGATCACCCAGAAACCGAGAATCAGGGCGGCCGCCGCCGCGGGGGCGAGCAGCTTCTTCATCGCCGGCTCAGACCGCCCTCATCACCAGGCTGGCATTGGTGCCGCCGAAGCCGAAGCTGTTGTTGAGCACGGCCTTGACCTCACGCTGCTTGGCGACCTTGGGGACCAGGTCGACCCCGGCCGTCCCCTCGCTCGGATTGTCGAGGTTGAGCGTCGGCGGCACGATCTGGTCGCGCATAGCGAGGATGCAGAAGATCGCCTCGACCGCGCCGGCGCCGCCGAGCAGATGGCCGATCGCGGATTTGGTCGAGCTCATCGACAGATGGCCGATGTCGTTGCCGAACAGGCGGCGGACCGCGCCCAGCTCCAGCTCGTCGCCGAGCGGCGTCGAGGTGCCGTGGGCGTTGATATAGTCGATATCGGACAGGGTCAGGCCCGACTTGCGCATCGCCATCTCCATCGAACGGAAGGCGCCCGAGCCCTCCGGATGCGGCGCGGTGACGTGATAGGCGTCGCCGGAGAGGCCGTAGCCGACGACCTCGGCATAGATTTTCGCGCCGCGCGCCTTGGCACGCTCATATTCCTCGAGCACCACCACGCCCGCGCCCTCGCCCATCACGAAGCCGTCGCGGTCCCTGTCATAGGGCCGGCTGGCCTTTTCCGGGCTGTCGTTGAAATTGGTCGAGAGCGCCCGCGCCTGGGCGAAGCCGGCGATGCCGATCGGGCAGATCGCCGCCTCGGCGCCGCCGGCGAGCATGACGTCGGCGTCATCCATCATGATCATCCGCGCCGCGTCGCCGATCGAATGGGCGCCGGTCGAGCAGGCCGTGACGACCGCGTGGTTCGGACCCATCAGGCCGTATTTGATCGAGACCTGGCCCGAGATGAGGTTGATCAGCCGGCCGTGGACGAAATGGGGGGAGACTCGCCGCGGCCCCTTATGCTCGAGGACGAGCGATTCCTTCTCGATGCCCGGCAGGCCGCCGATACCCGAGCCGATCGAAACGCCGGCGCGGTATCTTTCCTCCTCGCTCATGTCGGTGAGGCCGGCATCCTCGATCGCCTGGCCGGCGGCGTCGATGCCGTAGATGATGAAGGGATCGACCTGCCGCTGCACCTTGTGGTCGACGCGCTTGTTCGGATCGAAGCCATATTCATGCTCGGGCGGCTTCACCTCGCAGGCGATCTTGCAGGCATAATCCTCGGGGTCGAAGATCGTGATCCGCCCGGCGCCGCTCTTCGAGGCGAGGATGTTCCGCCAGCTCGTTTCGACGTCGCCGCCGAGCGGCGACACCATGCCCAGACCGGTTACGACCACGCGTCGCATCGACCAACTCCCTAAAAAACCAAACGGCAGAAAGACGAACGGCCCCCCGCCTTGGACGGGGAGCCGTTCCTGTCAAGCGGCTCCGGCACCGCGTCGCGGGCGGGACGCCGCAGGGTCAGGCCTTGTTCGCGTCGATATATTCGATCGCGTCGTGAACTGTCGTGATCTTCTCGGCGGCGTCGTCCGGGATCTCGACTCCGAACTCCTCCTCGAAGGCCATGACCAGCTCGACGATGTCGAGGCTGTCCGCGCCGAGATCGTCGATGAAGCTCGCTTCCTCGGTGACCTTGCTCTCCTCGACCCCGAGATGCTCGACGACGATTTTCTTCACCCGATCGGCGGTCTCGCTCATAGTCTACCCTTCCCTAGAAGCTCTGTCCTTTGCCTCGCCCTAGCCGCTCCGAGCCGGGGCTGACAAGTGGCCGTAACGGAATCCCGAATCGCCCTCTCGTTCCGCACCGTGACGCGTCAGATCATCGCCATGCCGCCGTTCACGTGGAGGGTCTGGCCGGTCACATAGGCGGCCTCCCGGCTGGCGAGGTAGACCACGGCCGCGGCGACGTCGTCGCCCTCGCCGAGCTTGCCGGCGGGGATGCGCGACAAGATGGCCTGCTTCTGATCGTCCGACAGAGCGTCGGTCATCGCCGAGCGGATCATGCCCGGCGCGACGCAATTGACGGTGATGCCGCGGCTCGCGACCTCCTGCGCCAGCGACTTGGACAGGCCGATCAACCCCGCCTTGGACGCGGCATAATT
>JAQGLF010000165.1 GCA_028293025.1 Alphaproteobacteria bacterium | reverse complement strand
GGCCGGGCGCGATCCGACCGTGATGAACGGTGCGGTGATGAAGAATTTCGTCACGCCCGACACGCCCTTCGCCAGCGCTTTGGTCGGGCGGGGCGGCGTCTTCGTCAGCGAGGTGGACGAGAGCGACGGCTCGATCGCCCTCTATCGGCCGACCATCGCCGTCCTCAACAATATCAGCCTCGACCACAAGTCGCTTGAGGAGTTGCGCGGCCTGTTCCGCGACTTCGCGCTCAAGGCGGAGAAGATCGTCGTCAATCTCGACGATCCGGAGACGCGGGCGCTGGCGGCGGATTTGCCGGCCGACCGCCTCGTCACCTTCTCTTTCGGCGATCCCGCCGCGCGGCTCGCCAGTCCGGGCATCGAGGAGGAAGCCGGCGCGACCCGCTTCGACGTCGCCGACCGTGCCACCGGCGAGACGCACCGCGCCACGCTCAATCTGTGGGGCGCCCACAATGCCCGCAACGGCCTCGCCGCCCTCGCCGCGGCAGTGGCCGCGGGGGTGCCGCTCGGCCAGGCGGCGGCGGCGCTCGCCGGCTTCCGCGGCCTGCGCCGCCGCTTCGAGCTGGTCGGGGAGCGCCGGGGCGTCGCGGTGATCGACGATTTCGGGCACAATCCGGACAAGATCGCCGCCACCCTGCGCGCCGCCCGCAACGGGCTCGAGGGCCGGCTGCTGATCTTCTTCCAGCCGCACGGCTTCGGGCCGCTGAAGCTGATGAAGGACCCGCTGATCGCCACCTTCGCGGAGGGAATGCAGGGCGACGACCTCCTCATCCTCTCCGACCCGGTCTATTATGGCGGCACGGTCGACCGCAGCGTCGGCAGCGGCGACATCGTCGCCGGAATCCGTGCCGCCGGCCGCCAGGCGGAGCATATCGCCGACCGCGCCGAATGCGGCCGCCGCCTCGCCGCGCTCGCCCGCCCCGGCGACCGCATCCTGATAATGGGCGCCCGCGACGACACGCTGAGCGCTTTCGCTGAAGACGTGCTGGAAGGGCTATAGAACCGCGGCACAATCAGGTTGTGAGCATGGGAGCCAGCGAGCAGCGCTTTCCCTCACGGGCCGTTCCGATCAACCTCAGACGCGAAAGGCGGATCCGAAGACCCGCCGCTTTGGATTTTCCGCGGACTCCGGAACTCAGCCGGCGATGGTGACGTCGACCTTGTCGACCCATTCCGGGAAGAAGGCCGGCTCGCGGTTCGACCAGCCGGGCGCGGTCGCGGCGGCCTCGCTGATCGATTGGAGCAGGGCGCGGCGCCGTTCCGGGTGGAGGTGCGGCAGCGCGGAGGCGGCGCAGAAGGCGCCGGGCAGCCAGGGCCGCACCGCAGCGCCGATCAGCCGCTCGTAGAGGAAACGGTAGGCGGCGAAATCGGGAAGCCGGTCCTGGCCGAGATCGAAGGCGGTCATGGTGGTGAGCGGGCCCATCAAAGGCTCCATCTCGTCGAGGCCGCTGTCGTCGGGGACGTTGGCGCGGATATGGTCGAGCCGGCGATAGACCCGCTCCTGGGCGCGGATCGAGGCGGCCTCGCCGGCGTCACGCGACCAGCGGCGCATCGCGTCGCGGCGGCCGAGGCCGATGTCGAGCGAGCGGCGGATATAGCGCTGGGTCGCCGCCGAGAAGCTCGCAAACTCCTTCATCTCGACCAGCGTCAGCGCGCCGTCCGCTGGCTTGGTGTTCGTCGCCATGAACCCACTCCCAACTCTCAACCCGGCGGAGATCATGCGCTTCAAGGGGTTACCGACCCCTTAACCAAATCTCCGCCCCCCGTTCATAAATGAATCAGAGTTCGAGACTGCCTGCAATGGGTAAACGGAAAGTGGCTGTCTCAATGGTCGGACTGTCACCCAACCGCCACAGCACGGGGCGCAAAGCGCAGCGTAATCAGCGACTTCCCGCCGGCGAAACGGCTTTTCCACAGAAAAGGGCAAGCGGGGCTTGATCGGCGGCGCATAAGGGAAGTGCGCCGGATTCGGCTGGTTTCGAAGCGGCGCCCGATCGGCGGGCTCATCTACCAGGCCTCTGCGGCTCGTTCGAGGATGCGCGCTTCCTCCGGGTGCTGGCCGGCCTGTTCCTGGTCGGCCTGAACGGCGCGGCGGCCGCACCCGCCGATGGAGAGGATTTTCGACGAACGGTCGTCCCGTTTCTGCAAACGGCGCGGCACGGTCGAAAATCCACGGCGGAACCGGCTAAGAAGCGTCATGGAAAACGGCCAGAGCCAATCCGCCCGCGGGCGTTTCGCCGACCTGCCGCTCGCGGCGGCGTCGATCGGCGGGTTCTGGTTCTTCTATTTCGCCACCATCCTGATCCGGGTGGGGCTCCTCGACCCCGAGGCGAGCCTGGACGATATCGGCCGGCGGGCGCTCGGCTGCGGGTTCGGCGTGCTGGTGACGTTCATCGTCTGGGTGGTGGTGAGCCGCGCCGCGCGGGAGAAGAGTCTGCGCATCCAGGTGATCGCAGCCGCCCTCGCCTGCCTCCCCGCCTCGGCGATCTTCGCCACCTTCAACCTCGCCTTCACCGTCTATCAGCCGCTCTCCGGCCAACCCCTGACCGTCGACAAGGGGCCGAACGGCCTGCTTCTTCAGCGCCTGCCCAACGGCGAATACCGTCTCCAGAGCCGCGGACACGCATCCGTGGTCGTTGCCCAGATGCCCAGCTTCCGCGAGACATCGATCCACCTCGCGCCGCGGATCATCGCGGAAGGCATCGTCACCTGGTATTTCTTCTTCGCCGCCTGGTCGAGCTTCTACCTTGCCATGAGCTCCGCCCGGCAGCTCCGCGCGTCCGAACGACGGGAGGCGAAAGCGCGGCGCGAGGCGCAGACGGCGCAGCTCCGCGCGCTCCGCTACCAGGTCAATCCGCACTTCCTGTTCAACACCTTGAACTCGCTCTCCTCGCTGGTGATGGGCCGCCGCCCCGACGAGGCGGAAACGATGATCGTCAACCTCTCGACCTTCTTCCGCACCAGCCTTTCGATCGATCCGACCGAGGACATCAATCTGGCGCAGGAGATCGAATTCCAGCAGCTCTATCTCGACATCGAGCAGGTGCGCTTCCCGAACCGGCTGCGGGTGCGGATCGAGGTGCCCGACGATTTGTGGGCCGCGAAAGTGCCGCCGCTCATCCTCCAGCCAGTCGTCGAGAATGCGATCAAGCACGGCGTCGCGCGGACGTCGGAGCCGGTCACGCTCACCATCGCCGCGCGGGAGGAGGATGCGAAGCTCATCCTCTCCGTCGAGAACGACCAAGGGCCGGCGATACCGCGCGAGCATGAGGGCGGCCGCGCCGGCGTCGGCCTGATCAATGTCTGCGAGCGCCTCGCCGCCCGCTTCGGGCCGGAGGGCGAGTGCGAGCACGGGCCGCTGCCCGGCGGCGGCTACCGGGTCACCCTCACCATGCCGCTCGACACGGATGACTGAGCCGCTCCGAATCCTGATCGTCGACGACGAGCCGCTGGCGATCGAGCGGCTGCAGCTGCTGCTCGCGCGGATGGAGGACGTGGCGCTCGCCGGCACGGCGCTCGAGGGCGCGGCCGCGCTCCGTCTGGTCGAGGCGACCGCGCCCGACGTCATCCTGCTCGACATCGCCATGCCGGGCATGGACGGGATCGACGTTGCCCGGGCGCTGGCCAGGGTGCCGAAGCCGCCGGTGGTGATCTTCGTCACCGCCTTCGACACCTTCGCGGTGGCGGCGTTCGACGTCGAGGCGGTCGACTATGTGATGAAGCCGGTGGCGGCGGAGCGGCTTGCCCGCGCCGTCGAGCGCGCGCGCGACCGCCTCGCCCGCCGCGGCGACGAGCCGGCGCCGGAAGGCCGGGGCTCGAAGCAACTCGATGAATTCTGGGTTTCGGAAGCGCGCGGCCTGGTCCGGCTCGCCGCCACCGACGTCGACCGGATCACCGCCGAGCGCGACTATATGCGGCTCCATGTCGGCCGGCGGAGCTGGCTGATCAACCACACCATCGCCCGGCTCGAGGACGAGCTGGATCCGGATCGCTTCGTCCGCCTCCACCGCTCGGCGATGGTGCGGCGCGATTTCGTCACCGGCCTGCGCCGCGACGAGACCGGGCGGTGGTACGCGCAACTGGCCGACGGCAACGAGCAGAAGGTCGGCCGGCTCTATCTCCACAATGCCAAAGGGCTTGCCGGACGCTGAAGCGTCGCGCGAAAAGGTGGGTACCGGCTTTTCGCAAAACCGGAGCGACCACGAAATGATAGAGGGGGCCGCGATCAATCCTGATCGCGGTCCCCTCTCTGTATCGGCGCGGCGTCCGGCAAAGCGTGATTGCGCCTCAGTTGGTGTTGAGCGCGACGCTGGGGCCGGTGGTGCCGCGCAGCGCGATTTGCACGTCGGCAATGGCGCGGGCCATGGCGCTCTTCTCGCAGGCCATCGTCTGCCGATGGATGCGCAGGTCGTTGCCCTGGTCCGGGCCGCAGACGGCGCGGGCGGCGGC
>JAQGLF010000156.1 GCA_028293025.1 Alphaproteobacteria bacterium | reverse complement strand
GGTGGCCGGCGGCGCCCGCCGGGAGTGGCTCGGCACCCTCGCCGCCGACATCGCCGCGCTCCACGCGCAAGGCAAGCAGATCGTCGTCGTCTCCTCGGGCGCCGTGGCGCTGGGACGGGCCCGGCTTCCCCTCAAGCGCTCCGAGCCGCTGGCGGCGAAACAGGCCGCCGCCGCCGCCGGCCAGCCTTTGCTGATGCAGGCCTGGCAGGCGGCGATGGACGAATTCGGGATCCCGACGGCCCAGCTCCTCCTCACCATCGACGACACCGAATCCCGCCGCCGCTGGCTGAATGCCCGCGCCACGGTCGAGATGCTGCTCGCCGGCGGCGCGCTGCCGGTGGTCAACGAGAATGACAGCGTCGCCACCATCGAGCTTCGCTACGGCGACAATGACCGGCTGTCGGCGCGGGTGGCGCAGATGGTGAAGAGCGACCTGCTGATCCTGCTCTCCGACGTGGACGGCCTCTACACCGCCGATCCGGCCCGCGATCCGGCGGCGCTTCATTTGCCCTTCGTCGAGAGCCTCTCGCCCGAAATCCTCGCCTGCGCCGGCGACAGCGGCTCGGGCGGAATCGGCACCGGCGGCATGCGCACCAAGCTGGCCGCGGCGGAGATCGCGCGCGGCTTCGGCTGCGCGACGATCATCGCCGCCGGCCGCGACGCGCATCCGCTCGGCCGCCTCGCCGAGGGCGCGCGGGCGACGATCGTCGCCGCCGCCGGCAGCCCCGGACGGGCCTATAAGCAATGGATCCGCGGCACGCTGGCGCCGGCGGGCTCGGTCGTCGTCGACGAAGGCGCGGTGCGGGCGCTGGCGGCGGGCAAGAGCCTGCTTCCGGCCGGCGTGCGGAGCGTGGAGGGCGCGTTCGAGCGCGGCGTCTGCCTGCGCATCATCGGTCCCGACGGACGCGAGGTCGCGCGCGGTCTCAGCGCCTATAGCGCGGCGGAGGCGGCGGCGATCGGCGGCCGCGGCAGCGCCGAGATCGAATTATGTCTCGGCTTTCGCGGCCCGGACGAGCTGATCCACCGCGACGACCTGGTGCTGATGTGATGCGCGCGCACATGGAGGAGATGGGCCGCGAGGCCCGCCGCGCCGCCATCGTGCTGCGCGAGGCGCCGGCCGCGCAAAGGTCCGCGGCGATCCGTGCTGCGGCGAAGCACGTCCGGGCGCGGCGCGACGAAATCCTCGCCGCCAATGGGGAGGACGTCGCCGCGGCGACCGCGATGGTCGACCGGCTGATGCTGGACGAGGGCCGGCTCGAGGCGATGGCCGCCGGCGTCGAAGCGGTCGCCTCGCTGCCCGATCCGGTCGGCGAGGAGATCGCCCGCTGGCAGCGCCCCAACGGCCTCGACATCGCCCGCATCCGCACGCCGATCGGCGTGATCGGCATGATCTACGAGAGCCGCCCCAACGTCACCGCCGACGCCGCCGCCATCTGCCTGCGCTCGGGCAATGCGGTGATCCTGCGCGCCGGATCGGAGGCGTTGCGCAGCGCCCTCGCCATCCACGCCGCGATCGCCGCCGGCCTCGCCGAAGCGGGGCTGCCGGCGGGCTGCGTCCAGATCGTGGCCTCGGCCGACCGCGAGGCGGTGGGGCTGATGCTCGAAGGGCTGGACGGCGCCATCGACCTGCTCATCCCCCGCGGCGGCAAGTCCCTGGTCGAGCTTGTGGCGCGCGACGCGCGGGTGCCCATGCTCGGCCATCTCGAGGGCGTCTGCCATACCTATGTCCACCGCTCGGCCGATCCGGACATGGCGGCGGCGATCGTCGCCAACGCGAAGCTGCGCCGTGTCACGGTTTGCGGCGCGACCGAGACCCTGCTGATCGACGCCGAAGCCGCGCCGGCTTTGCTGCCCCGGATCGCGGAGGCTCTGGCCGGCTGCGAGCTGCGCGGCGACGCGGCGGCGCGGGCGATCGTGCCGATGAAGGCGGCCCGGGAGAGCGACTGGCACGAAGAATATCTGGCGCCGATCCTCGCGATCCGGACCGTCGCCGGCCTCGACGAGGCGGTCTCCCATATCGCCCGCTACGGCACCGGCCATACCGAAGCGATCGTCGCCGAAGATCGGGAGGCCGCCGAGCAATTCCTGGGCCGCGTCGACAGCGCCATCCTCCTGTGGAACGCCTCCACCCAGTTCGCCGACGGCGGCGAATTCGGCTTCGGCGCCGAGATCGGCATCGCCACCGGCAAGCTCCACGCCCGCGGCCCCGTCGGCCCCGAGCAGCTCACCAGCTTCAAATATGTGGTGCGGGGGGAGGGCCAGGTGCGGCCCGGCTAACCCGCCCCGTCATGCCGGACTCGATCCAGCATCCACCTTCTCCTTTATCTCCGCTTCCGCGGTGAGCTTCGACAAGCTCAGCCCGAACGGCGTTTCAATATTGTTTCTCGGCTCCGTGATGAAGAATCGGTCATCTTCCGGCCACGCCGCCTGCAGCCTCACCGCGATAGGCCAGGCGGGTGGAACCGCTGCTTTCCTGGCGCCGTTCCCTGTGACTGCCCCCTTTGACTGGGTTGCAACCGGCAAATTCGAAGGATGCCCGCATGATTGCGCAGAAATACCGGCCGCCCGTCGATTTCGGCCTCGGCGGAGTCGCCATCGGCAACGAGTTCGCTTTCGTCACGGACGCGCAAGCCGAGCAGGTGCTCGAAGCCGCGTGGGAAGCGGGGGTGCGCTATTTCGACACGTCGCCCTGGTACGGGCTCGGCCTTTGCGAACGCCGCTTCGGCCGCTTCCTCCACGACAAGCCGCGCGGCGATTATGTGCTGTCGACCAAGGTCGGCAAGCTGCTCAAGGCTTCGCCCGCCAACCGGGCGAAGACCTATTTTCCGTTCACGACGTCGCCGAACGATCCGGTGTTCGACTATAGCGCCGACGGCGTCCGCCGGTCGGTCGAGGACAGCCTGCAGCGGATGGGGCTGGACCGCATCGACATGCTGTTCGTCCACGATCTGTCGCCCGACAACGATCTGCTGCCCGAGGATTGGCAGACCCTGTTCGGGATCGCCGCGAAGGGCGCCTTCCCGGCGCTTTCGAGGATGCGCGACGAAGGCATGATCGGCGGCTGGGGCATGGGGGTCAATTGCCCCCAGCCCATCCTCCAATGCCTGGAGGTGGCCGATCCCGACATCTGCCTGCTCGCCAGCCAATATTCGCTGGTCGATCACGAATATGCGCTCGAGACGGTCTTCCCCAAAGCGCGCGAGGCGGGAATCAGCTTCGTCATCGGCTCGTCGCTCAACGCCGGCTTCCTCGCCGGGAGGCCGCGCTACAATTACGGCAAGGACAATTACCTGATTCCGGACGACAAGCTCGCCCGGCGCCACAGGCTGCAACGGATCGCCGACCGCCACGGCGTCGACCTGCGCACCGCCGCCCTGCAGTTCAGTGCCGCGCCCGATCTGGCCGCCGCTCTGGTCGTCGGCGCGTCGAGCGCCGCCCAGGTCCTCGCCGACGTCACCGCGATGAAGACGAAGATCCCCGCCGCCTTCTGGGACGCGCTCAAAGCCGAAGGGCTGATCGAGCAGGCGGCTCCTGTCCCGCAGGAGGAGCTGGAGCCGGCCTGACCCTGCGCTTCGAGCCGCTGGTCGGGTCCCCGGATTCGGTGACGCGGAGGATATCCGCATCTTTCCAGAAGAGCGATTCTGCCCCAGAGCGGTCCTAGAGCAGTAGGCGATTAGATTGAATCGCCCACTGCTCTAGAAGTCTTTGTTACCGCATTGCTTTTTGCGAAAAGCCGGTACCCACCTTTTCGCGCAATGCTCTAGCGCCGTTTCCAGCTGCGTGGAACCGGCTCTACCCTTTTCGTTCACGCATTT
>JAQGLF010000146.1 GCA_028293025.1 Alphaproteobacteria bacterium | reverse complement strand
TGCCGTTGATGAACTCGACCACGTCATGGCCCTGGTTCATGCAATGCTTGATCAGCGGATAGCCGGCCAGCGCGCCGATCACATAGATGCCCGGCACGGTCGATTCGAAGCTCGGCGACAGCTTCGGGTAGGAAATTCGGTCCGCGCTGGTGAACTGCACGCCGGTCCCGGCGGCGGCGATCCTTTTGCCGTCCTTCTCCTCGAAGGCCGCGGCGCAGGCTTCGACGAAGCCGCGCGGCGGCGCCGAGCCCATCCGCGCGATGACACGGTCACAGCGCGCCTTGGCCTCGCCGTCGCGGGTGTCGAAACTGATCCAGCCTTTCTCGATCAGCGAGGTCGTGGTTTCGCGGCGGATCGTCATCCGCCCTTCCGCCTCGGCGGCGAGCAGCGCCTTGATGTTGGCGTCCTTGGCGGTGGCGAAATCGGCCGAGCGGTTGACGATGGTGACGGCGTTGCGCTGCTCGGGATCGGCGGCAAGGCCGAGCGCATTCTCGATGCCGGCATCGCCCGCGCCGATCACGACAATATGCTCGTCGATATATTCGCCGGGATCGTCGAGCTGATACTGGACGACCGCCCCCTCGCCGACCGGGCAGCGGACCAGGTTCGGATTGCCCTGGGTGCCCAGAGCGAGGATCACATTCTCGGCCTTCACCACCCCGCCATTGGCCAGCTTCAGGGTGAAATCGCCTTTCGCTCCCTCGATCGCCTTGACCTCGGCGTCGAGCAGGACGTTGACCTTGTGCTCGGCCGACATCCTGTCCCAGGTGCCGAGCACGGTCTCGCGCTTGCCCGCCTCGAAATGCATGTCCGAGCGCAGCACCAGCTGGCTCGGCGTCGCCATCACATGCTTGCCCTTCTGATATTTGTAGATGGTGTCGGAGAGATGGTCGGTCTTTTCGAGCAGGACGTGGGGAATGCCGAGCTGCGCGGCGCGCGCGGCGGCGCTGAGGCCGGCGGGTCCCGATCCGACGATGGCGATGCGGAAGCCCGAAGTCACCTGCCCGCACTCCCCAGAGGGCCGCGCGCCGCGATCGGGCACGCAAGACTTGACGTTGACCAAATTGCGGGGAGGATCGCAAGCCATGACCGACACGCCGCCATCCCGCCTGCCCTCTTTGCCCACACTGGCGCTGATCGCCGCCGGCATCGTCGCCGCTGCCTCGGCCGCGGTGGCGGTGTCGCGCTCCAGCGGCGGCGAAAGCCAGAGCGAGAGCCCGGCGGCGAGGGATTGGCGGGTGGTCGGCTGGGCCTATGCCGAATCCGGCGACGCCAAAGCCTCCGCCGCCGCCTATCGCAAGGCGGCGGATGCCGAGCCGGACAATGCCGAGAACTGGTCGTCGCTCGGCGAGGCGCTGCAGACCGGCAGCACGAATGTGGTGCCGGAGGCCGAGGCGGCGTTCCAGAAAGCGCTGGGGCTGAATGCGAGCGATCCGCGCGCGCGCTATTTCCTCGCCGTGCAGAAGGATCTGAAGGGCGACCATAAGGGCGCGGTCGAGGACTGGCTGGCCTTGCTCAGGGACACGCCGCCGGGCGCGCCGTGGGAGGCCGACCTGCGCCGCACGATCGGCCAGACCGCCTCGCGCAACCATGTCGAGCTCGCCGGGCGGATGCCGGCGCCGGGCAGCGGGTCGGCGGCCACCGCCGGAATTCCTGGGCCGACGCCCGAGCAGCTCGCCGCCGCCTCAGCCATCCCGCCGTCGCAGCAGGACCAGATGGTCCAGGCCATGGTCGCGCGGCTGGCGGCGCGGCTCAAGACGAATCCGCGCGACGCCGATGGCTGGATCCAGCTGATGCGCTCGCGCATGGTGCTGGGGCAAAAGGACCAGGCCCGCGAGGCGCTGCGGAGCGGCCTCGCGATTTTCGGCGCCGATGCGGCGTCGCAGGGCCGCCTCAAGAGTGCGGCGGCCGAATTGGGTGTGCCCCGAGCCTGACGGCGCCGCCGCCGCAAATGGTGCCGCGTGTCCGACTTGAACGGACGACCTACCGCTTACAAGGCGGTTGCTCTACCAGCTGAGCTAACGCGGCCCGTCGCTTCCAATCCCTCATAAGACGCCGAAGGTCCAGCCCTCGGTGCGGGCGATCCCGGGCGTCAGCTGCGGCGGATTCCAGTAAAGCGGGTCGCCGGCGATGGCCCGAAGGCCGGCGGCGGTGATTAGCACATCGGTTTCATGGTCGTTCGGCTCATGGCGGAGGCGGGCGGGCCGGCTGCCGAGGGCGGCGAGCGCCAGGTCGAGCTGTTGGCGGGTGCGCACCTTGCGTCCCGAGAGGCCGGCGAGGCGGATGAAGACGCGGGTGTAGATCTCGACGACCAGGCTGCCTTGCTCCGGGACCGGGTCGAAGGGCCAGACCGGCACCCTCCCCTCCAGCCTGTGCAGCAACCGCATCCCGGCATAGCTGGCCTTGGCGACCTGGGCGGCGCCGATTGCGTCGTAGAGGGTCGATGCCTTGCCGCCGCCGGTGGCGTTGAACGCATGCTCGCAGACGCGATGGTGGAGGAAATCGGCCTTCACGCCGTCGGCTGCGCCGAAATAGAAATGGGGCCGGTGATGCTCTTCCAGGAAGCTAGCGGCGCCGAGATCCTCGTCCCCACAGAGCCGGTCGACATAGGCCCAGAAGGATCTTGCGTCGGCCGGCGGCGCGCTCTCGCCGGGGAAATAGACACCGCGCTCGACGATCGGCGGGGCGTAGCTGAAGTCGAAACCGTAGAGCGTCGGCGCCTCGGCCGCTGTCGCCAGCAGCCAGTCGAGCACCTCCGTGCGAGACCAGGGCATCGCGCGCGCGACCAGGCGCGGCGCCGCGTCGCCCGCCTCGGCCACGGCAATGGCGATGCCCTTGTGCCGACTCCCTTTCGCCCCCGACCAGTCGATGGCAGCGAAGCGCGTGAAAGGCGGGATCATTTCTTCTTCTGCGGCCTCGGCCTGGGACGCGCCGCATTCCAGTCGCGCGCCCGTGCGATCATCGTCCGCACCCGGTCCGGATCGGCGCTGCCGTAGCGGACGAGCACCCCGGTCCAGCCTTCGTAATGCGGCGTCTGCCAGAAGGTGTCGGGATCGGTTTCCTTGAGGATTTCGATCGTGTCGAGATCGATCGCGATTCCGAACGACGTGTCCGCTTCGTGGCCGGTGAACAGGAAGGCGCGCCCGTTCACCTTGACTGCCGGCTTGCCGTAGCTGGTCGACAGCTCCGTATCGGGCAGCGACAGAGCGAAGGCGACGGCCTCGTCGAAGCTGCCGATCGTCTCAGCCATCGCCTTTCGCCTTTCGCTGCTCCGCCCACCAGGCGAGCCGTTCCGCCACCCGCTTCTCGAAGCCGCGGTCGGTCGGCTGGTAGAAATTCTGCGGCTCCATCTCCTCCGGCCAGTAATCGTCGCCGGAAAAGCCGCCCTCGGCGTCATGGTCGTATTGATAGCCTTTGCCGTAGCCGATCGTCTTCATCAGCTTGGTCGGCGCGTTGAGGATGTTCTTCGGCGGCATCAGCGAGCCGGTCTCCTTCGCCGAGCGCCACGCCTTCTTCTGCGCCGTGTAGACCGCGTTCGATTTGGGCGCGGTGGCGAGGTAGAGGCAGGCTTGGACGATGGCGAGCTCGCCTTCGGGCGAGCCCAGGAAGTCATAGGCATCCTTGGCGGCGAGGCACTGGACCAGGGCCTGCGGATCGGCGAGGCCGACATCCTCGACCGCGGCGCGGGTCAGCCGCCTGAGCAGGTAGAGCGGCTCCTCCCCCGCCGTCAGCATCCGCGCCAGATAGTAAAGCGACGCCTGCGGATCGGAGCCGCGCAGCGATTTGTGGAGCGCGGAGATGAGGTTGTAATGCCCCTCCCGGTCCTTGTCGTAGACGGCGACGCGGCGGTGGAGCAGCGCCGACAGAGCGGCCGGATCGAGCGGCGCCGCGATCTCGATCGAGAACAGGGTCTCGGCCTGGTTGAGCAGGAAGCGGCCGTCGCCGTCGGCGGTGGCGACCAGCGCGTCGCGGGCGTCGTCGGTCAGCGGCAGCGGGTGCTCGACCAGCGCCTCCGCCCGATCGAGCAATTTGCAGAGCGCCGCCGCGTCGAGCCGGTTCAGGATCAGCACCTGCGCGCGCGACAGCAGCGCCGCATTGAGCTCGAACGAGGGATTCTCGGTGGTGGCGCCGACCAGGACGACGGTGCCGTCCTCGACATAAGGCAGGAAGCCGTCCTGCTGGGCGCGGTTGAAGCGGTGGATCTCGTCCACGAAGAGTAGGGTCTGCTTGCCGGTGCGGGCGAAATCGCGGGCCTCGGCGAACACCTTCTTCAAGTCCGCGACGCCGGAGAAGACGGCGGAGATGGCGACGAAGCGCATGCCGACCGCGTCGGCGAGCAGGCGCGCGATCGTCGTCTTGCCGGTGCCGGGCGGCCCCCACAGGATCATCGAGGCGAGCTTGCCGGCCGCCACCATCCGGCCGATCGCACCTTCCGGCCCGGTCAGATGTTCCTGCCCGACCACATCCTCCAGCTTTTGCGGGCGCAACCGGTCGGCGAGCGGCGCCCCCTCGGCGGGCGGCGGCGCGGGCGGCTGCGGGTCGTCGGCGAACAAATCGGCCATGGGGGGCCTCTAAACTATCTCAACGTCATTGCCAGCAAGCGGGATTGACGACGACACTGTCAAGATATATCTTGGAAGGGCTTAAACAGATTGGAGACTATCATGCGATTCAGAATGGGCGGCTGCGGCCCGGGCGGCTTCGAGATTCCGGCGGCCATCTTCGCCATGGGGATGGGCCCGCGCGGCCGGCACGGCTCCGGCCGGGGCGACTGGGGAGATTGGGGCGGCAATTGGGGCCGGCACGGTCGCGGCGGACGGGCGCGGCGGATGTTCGATTCGGGCGAGCTCCGGCTCGTCCTCCTGAAGCTGCTCGCAGACCAGCCGCGCCACGGCTACGACCTCATCCGGGCGATCGAGGAGATGACCGGCGGCGCCTATGCGCCGAGCCCGGGCGTGGTCTACCCCACCCTCACCATGCTCCAGGACATGGGGCATATCGAGGAGCAGGCGGCCGAAGGGTCGCGCAAGGCCTTCGCCGCGACCGCCGAGGGCGAAGCCTGGCTCGCCGAACGGAAGGACGAGGCCGATGCCCTGATCGCCCGCCTCACCGGCCTTGGCGAGGAGAAGAAGAAGACGGGCGGCGCACCGATCGGCCGCGCCGTCGGCAACCTCCTCTCCGCTCTGTGGCACCGCGTCACCCGCGAGGATACCGACGAGGACCGATTGCACGAGATCGCCGCCATCCTCGACGAGGCGGCGCAACGGATCGAGCGGCTGAAATAGGAAGAACGAGAAAAAGCGCCCCGGGGCGAGACCCGGGGCGCTCAGATGCGTGACCCTGAAAGGGTCTTATTTCTTGGTGGTGTTGCCGGTCGCGCTGTTGGCCGTGCCGTTCTCGACCGCATTGTCGACCTTGTCGGCCGTATTCTCGGCATTGGCGCGAATGGTGTCGGCCGCGTTGTCGGCATTGGCTTCGACATTGTCGGCGACGGTGTCGGCATTGGCGACGACATTGTCGCCCGCGTCGGTGTGCTTGTTGCAGGCGCCGAGCGCGAGGACGCCGAGACCGATCGCCGCCGCTTTGATGATGAGCTTCATAAACTTTCCCCTCTGTCGCCATCCTCACAAAAGGACGCCCCAGCGAATGGCAGCTGAGGCGTCCCGGGGAGCCCCGCGTGACCGTGAGGAGCTCAACCGAATCGGTAACAAGAAAACGAAGGTTAAGTTCCGTCGGCGTGACAATCAAGCGGGGGTTCACGGGGCTGGGTATTTTGTAATGATCGCCCTCCCCCGCCCGTCCGGGCCCGGGCGCCCCGGACAGCTCGAAGGACAGGCCTTCGGGAAAGTGCTAATGTGCGCTGGTGGAGGAGGTCGGGGCCGTGGACGAATTGGATCTCTCGCCGATCGAGATGGCGGACAGGATCGCCACCAAGCTGACCTCGGCGATCGTCATCGCCGGCGCCTTGGTCGCGGTCGCGATCTATGCGCGCCCCTCACCGCCGCGCTACCAGGCGGTCGCGAACGGGGCGGAGGTGCTCCGCGTCGACACGAGGAGCGGGACGATCCTCTCCTGCTCCGCCGGCCATTGCTACACATTGGTGCGGCACGGCAAGCATCTCGAGCAAGGGCCGTCGCAAGCCGCTTTGCCTGGGCCCGCAGCCCCTGCCCCCGCCAAGGCGCCGGCAGCCCAACCCGCCCCGGCGGCCACCCACTAGGCAGCTTCAGCCGAGGCCGCCGGGCTCGCTCTCCTCCTGCTTCCGCTTCATCGCGCGCCGCAGCCTGATCCGCGCCATCGCGACCGCCGGCAGGATCATGAGGGCGACGAGGAAGAGCGTGAAGGCGGCTTTCATGCGGTTTCCTCAAACGAGACGCCCCGCCGGATCGACTCCGACGGGGCGCCCTGTTTCATCGCTCGCGCTCTACCTCAGCTCTGCAGATACTCGCCCGCATCGGCGTCGGTGCCATGGCCTTCGGGAACCGCCTCGGCGAGCGGATCGTCGCCGATCGCCGCTTCGGGGCCCTGGGCCAGCTCGGCCGCATGCTCTTCCGCCGCCGTATTGGCTGCGATCAGCGATTCCTGCAGCTTGCGGTGCTGCGCGCGCAGCGCCACGTCGCGGCTGGTGGCGGCGATCTTCATCCGGGTCATGCCGGCGCCGGTGCCCGCCGGGATCAGGCGGCCGACGATGACATTCTCCTTGAGGCCGTCGAGCGTGTCGATCTTGCCCTGGACCGAAGCTTCGGTGAGCACCCGGGTCGTCTCCTGGAAGGAGGCGGCCGAGATGAAGCTGCGGGTCTGGAGCGAGGCCTTGGTGATGCCGAGCAGCACCGGCTTGCCTTCGGCGAGGCGCTTCTTCGTCGCCTTCAGCTTCACATTGGCCTCGTCCATCTCCAGCCGGTCGAGCTGCTCGCCGACGAGCAGGGTCGAATCCCCGCTCTCGGTGATCTCGACCTTCTGCAGCATCTGGCGGACGATCACTTCGATATGCTTGTCGTTGATCTTCACGCCCTGCAGCCGGTAGACCTCCTGGATCTCCGAGACGAGATATTCCGCCAGAGCGACGACGCCGAGCACCTCGAGGATGTCGTGCGGATCGGG
>JAQGLF010000137.1 GCA_028293025.1 Alphaproteobacteria bacterium | reverse complement strand
GCCGCCGCCGCGATAACCGCCGCCGCCACCGCCGCCGCCGTAACCGCCCCCGCTGCGGTCGCCGAATCCGCCGCCGCCGCCTCGGTAGCCACCGCCGCCACCGCCACCGCCGCCGCGGTCATCGCCGCCTGCGTAGAAATTGTCGTCGCCGAACCCTTCGCGCTTGTCTCTGCCGCGCCCGCCGCGCTCACCGCGGCGCCCTCTGTCAAAACCCATGTGGTAATTTACTTTCCAGCGCCCTGATCTCCCTAAAACCACCGCGCTGGGCTAATCGCGCAAACGGCTTCGCGCCCCTGTTATTGGCGCACTGCCGACTCACATAGCTCAAAAAAGCCATTTCCGCGAGGGGCTTTCGAGTGGGGAAAGAGAGATTGCTCCCGGCCGGACCGCCGGGGCTGGCCGGAAGCCGGCCCGTCGTGCAAGAGCGCCGGTCCGGAACGAGGGTGGAAGCAAATATGGATCAAGCCCTGGGTCTGGCGGCGCAACCGGCGGCCTGGGCGGCGCTGGCGACCTTGATCGTGATGGAAGTGGTGCTCGGCATCGACAATCTCATCTTCGTCTCGATCCTGTCGAACAAGCTGCCCGCCGAGCAGCGGCAGAAGGCCAGGCGGCTGGGCATCGGCCTCGCGCTCGTCATGAGGCTGGTCCTGCTCTCGACCATCGCCTGGATCGTCGGCCTCAAGGCGACGGTGCTCGACCTCGGCCTCACCGGCCCGCTCGACGCTTATGGTAAGCCGAGCTTCGAGACCGCATTTTCGTGGCGAGACATGATCCTGATCGCCGGCGGCCTGTTCCTGGTGTGGAAGGCGACCAAGGAGATCCACCACGCGATCGATCCGCATCCGGCCGGCGACCTGTTCGACACGTCGAAGGCGATGCTGGGGTTCGGCGCGGCGATCGTCCAAATCCTGCTGCTCGACATCGTCTTCTCGATCGACTCGATCCTGACCGCGGTCGGCATGACCGAGGAGCTGGCGATCATGTTCGTCGCGGTGATCGTCGCGGTCGGAGTGATGCTGCTCGCCGCCGATCCGGTCGCCGAGTTCATCCGCCGCAACCCGACCGTGGTGATGCTGGCTCTGGGCTTCCTGCTGCTGATCGGCGCGGTGCTGATCGCCGACGGCTTCGGAGTCCATGTGCCCAAGGGCACCATCTATGCGGCGATGGCCTTTTCGGCCGCGGTCGAGGGGCTGAACATGGTCGCGCGCCGGCGCCGCGCAGCCGCCGGGGCCGGGACGGGAGGCCATTGAGGCTGGACGCGCTTGCGCCTATCTCCGCCGCATGAGCGTCCATTTCCATGAAGAGGATCTGCCCGAGGGCGTCCTCGCCGATGGTCCCGTCGCCGTCGATACCGAGGCGATGGGGCTGCAGCCGGGCCGCGACCGCCTCTGCCTCGTCCAGATCTCGGACGGCGGCGGCGACGAGCATCTCGTCCGCTTCGGGCCGCAGAGCCGCTACGAGGCGCCGAACCTGCGCGCCGTGCTCACCGATCCGAACCGCCTCAAGCTCTATCATTTCGCCCGCTTCGACCTCGCTCTGATGCGCGCCTATCTCGGCGTGATGGCGGAGCCGGTCTATTGCACCAAGACCGCCTCGCGGCTGGTGCGGACCTATACCGACCGGCACGGCCTCAAGGAGCTGATCAAGGAGCTGCTCGCCACCGACATCTCCAAGCAGCAGCAGACGTCCGACTGGGGCGCACCCGAATTGAGCGACGCGCAGAAGGATTATGCGGCCTCGGACGTCCGCTATCTCCACCAGCTCAAGGAGAAGCTCGACGAGCGGCTCGAGCGGGAAGGGCGGATGCAGCTCGCTCAAGCCTGCTTCGCCTTCCTGCCGCACCGCGCCCTGCTCGATCTCGCCGGCTGGGCGGAGGTCGACATCTTCGCCCATGTCTGAGCTGAAGCATGTCTGAGCTGGCCACTCGCGAGCGGGCGGAGAAGCGCGGCTGGGCGGCGCCCGGCGGCTTCCACGATTTCCTCGTCCGCTTCCTCAAGATCGGGCTGCCGATGGCGGTGGGCGGCTTCCTCGCTTATCTGCTGGTGTCGCCGCTCAGCCACAACAAGGAGGTCAGCTTTCTCCTCGACAAGAACAAGGTCGCGACCGCGCATGAGCGGCTGAAGACCCAGACGGCCCATTATCAGGGGGTGGACGACCAGGGCCGCGCCTTCACCGTCGAGGCCGATCGCGCCATCCAGAAGACCTCGCAGGTGCCGATCGTCGACATTACCGGCGTCCGCGCCCGGCTGCAGCTGAAAGACGGGCCGGCGCTGATGACCGCCGACAGCGGCCGCTACCATATGGACCAGCAGAAGATGGACGTCGACGGGCCGATCCACGTCACCGCAGCCGGCGGCTACAAGCTCGAGACCCGCAACGTCAGCGTCGATCTCAACAGCCATACGCTCGCCGGCCAGCAAGGGGTGGAGGGGCGGATGCCGCTCGGCCGGTTCACCGCCGGGACGATGGCGGCGAGCCTCCCCAATCATCGCGTGTCTCTGGGCGGCCGGGCGCACTTGCATATCGACCAAGGCGGTCTCAAGAGGCTCAAATGAAGCCGTTCCTGCCCGTCCTGGCCGCCGCCGCGGCCTTCGCCGCCGCCACG
>JAQGLF010000135.1 GCA_028293025.1 Alphaproteobacteria bacterium | reverse complement strand
GCCGGCGGCCATGAACGAGACCTGCTGGCCCTTGCGGATGGCGCCGTCGATCACCCGGACGAGGATGACGACGCCGAGATAGGGGTCGTACCAGGAGTCGACCAGCATCGCCTTGAGCGGCGCGTCGCGATCCCCCTTGGGCGGCGGGATCCGCGCGACGATCGCCTCCAGCACCTCGTCGATCCCCACGCCGGTCTTGGCGGAGGTGAGGACGGCATTGTCGGCGGGGAGGCCGATGATATCCTCGATCTCCCTCCGCACCTTGTCGACGTCGGCGGCGGGGAGGTCGATCTTGTTGATCACCGGCACGATCTCATGGTCGTGCTCGATCGACTGGTAGACGTTGGCGAGCGTCTGCGCCTCGACGCCCTGGGCGGCATCGACCACCAGCAGGGCGCCCTCGCAGGCGGCGAGGCTGCGGCTCACCTCATAGGCGAAGTCGACATGGCCCGGCGTGTCCATCAGGTTGAGCACGTAGGCCAGTCCATCGCGCGCGGTGTAATCGAGGCGGACGGTCTGCGCCTTGATCGTGATCCCGCGCTCCTTCTCGATGTCCATATTGTCGAGCACCTGGCTCGACATCTCGCGCGCGGTGAGGCCGCCGGTCGACTGGATCAGCCGGTCGGCGAGCGTCGACTTGCCGTGGTCGATATGGGCGATGATCGAGAAGTTACGGATGCGCGAAAGTTCGGTCATTTTGCTCAATTCGAAGGGGTTGCGCGGGCCCTAGCAGAGGCGGTGGCGACGGCAAAGGCGGACGCGTTTCTCTCGCCCCTCCCTTTCAAGGGAGGGGATTGAGGGGTGGGTGGCGACTGAGCCGGCTCGATGTCGGCGAAGGCGCAAGGGGTGGACGCGCGGGCCTCGAGCCCGCTCGCCCACAACCCACCCCCTACCCCTCCCTTGAAAGGGCGATTGTATATATTGCAAACACGCCCTCTAGGGAGGTGCATAGGTTTCAGGTGACACCGCATTCCCGTAGCGATCTGCGAAAAGTCGCCTCAGCCTTCGGACCCACTTGATTTCATATTCGGGGTTCATACCCTCAGCTGTGAGGACAGCGGCAGCGAAGGCATTGCTCGTCACGCTGTCACCGTTAGCGATTAGCTCCTCAGCGCTTAGGCGGTTGCAGAAACCCCATTGCACGCAAACATCCCCGAGCAGGATATTAAGATCATCCGCCAAACCCTCGCCGCGCTTCGTGCTCCACGGTGCGGCCACTATTCCGGCTTCTCCGGCGGCCGCTGCTTCACCACCTTCTTCAGCCGCTCATCCCACCGCGCCTCGTCCTCATCGCACTCTAGGGCGCGAGCGGCTGCCTTGAATTTTTCAGATTGCGTGTCAGGATTCGGCGGAGGCATCTTCGCCGCTTTCGACTTCCTCATCTTCCATCTCCGGCAACTCCTCGTGCGCTTCTAGGTCGAGCTTTCCCTGTCGCGCCGAGTCTGGGATGGGAAGGTCACACACTCGGATGGTCTCAATACCGCAAAGCTTGGCGCGCGTAATGAGGCCCTTGTCGTCGGTATAAAGTGTATTGCAGCCGGTAACTTTGCAAATCGCTACAATCTGCCGATCCACCTTGATCTTCTGGTACGGCTCTAGCCTGTTCTTGGCGTCGCCAACCGCGAAGACATCGCGGTTAAGGAAGGCCAATTCGATAGCCGCAATCTCATCAAATGGGGCCACTTCGAACACGCGGGACTTGTTGATGATCGCGAGATAGTCCGCGTAGGTCGGTCCTACGACCGTCAAAATCTCTGCCGTCACTGGGGTGGCGATGACGATTTTTTCCTTTTCCTTTTGGAGCTTCTGAACCAGCGCCTGCACCCGCTCTTTTGCCAGATCAGGCGGCTTCCCGGTTGCCGGATCGTTCGGAATCTTGGCGTCCGGGTTGAGTAGGATGCTCAGCGTCGTGGAGTCGAAGGCTACCGGCATTATGCGGCCTGCTCGCGCATCGCCTGCAACTGCTCGATGGTGTCGGCAGGCCATTTGACATTCAGCGAGCGTAGTCTCGCCACAACGTCCTCAAGTTCGCTCTCGTCCAATGGATCGAAGCTTTGCACATGAAGCCTGGTTATGGCCCATCTGCCTTCCTCGGTGCGGTGCCACGATCCAATCCCGCTCACGCGGATCGCATGATAGATCAGAGGCGCCATCGCCTGAGCAACGGATCTGGAGGCGGTGCAGCCCGCAATGACGTTGCCGCTCATTTCTTGGATCAGGAGCTGGGCGTTTTCACCGATGCCGCCGACTCTCACCAACGTACCTTCAATAGACGTTTGCTGCCGGACGGATTGGATAACTTGATCGAGCCCAATGTCAGCGCTGGGAAACTTCAAAATCTGCGCGTTGCCGGATTTCAGTACCGCGGGCTTACCGCCGTCCTGCGCGACCATGCGGCGGATAGTGTCGAACGCTTCTCGCCGCCGAGCCGAGCCGCCTCCTTCAGCCACTTGGCGGGCGCGTGCACGCGCCTTGAAGGCAACGTCATGGCGCATCGCCAATACAGGGCGCGTGCTGGACTTTTCGATACCGATCAGGTGGAGGTCACCCGGCTGCCCTAAGATAATGCTGAGTTGGTTCAAATACTCAATCAGCCGATCAAGGGGCATCTCGTCCGGGGTGTAGCCCGGCAACGTGAATTTAAAGCGTTCCAAATCGGCCATGGCCGATTCTAGACGGCCCGGAGTCAAGCTGCAAGCGACGATGAATCCCGGTAGAGAATGCGCTTTCCGACAATCCCGGCGAGGGCTTCGCTCGACCGCTGACGATCATCGAAGCCGTTGGCGATCCGGTGGTTATACCGGAACTCAAATTCCGCGAGGTAGCGGTGCAGGTGCTTCTCAGCGCAATGCTGGTAAACGCCCTTCATCCCGCGCTTGAAGATCGAGAACGAGCCCTCGACGGTCTGGGTGTGGATCACTGGATTTTCGCGGTCCACATAGTTGCCCTTCGTGTGAGCGGTCGTGCCGTGGCTGGCGAAGTGCTTGCCGATCGGGCGATACTGCCCCGCGTCGTCGGTGAGCAGATGAGCCTCGGCGGCGATGTTCGCCTGAAGGATCGGGAACAGGTGAGCCACCGTCACCTTCTCGACGTGCATCATGCGGGTGCGACCGCTGTTGCGATCAACCAGCGCCAGCACCTTGAACTTATGCTCATAGCCCTGCCGGTGGCGCGGCTTGCTGTGGTCAACGCCGATGTAGGTTTCATCGACCTCGACGAAGCCGCCGCCGGAACCGAACGGGGCAAGGTCGCCCTCACGCATGGCCTCCCGGATGCGATGGGCCAGGAACCAAGCGCTCTTATAGGTAATTTCCAGAGTGCGGTGGAGCTGGTGAGCCGACACGCCCTTCTTGCTGCTCGTCATCAGATAGACCGCCTGGAGCATGACGTTGAGCGGCAGGCGGGCGTGTTCGAACACGGTGCCAACCTTCACGGTGAACTGCTTCTTGCAGTCGCCACAGCGCCACAGGCCCATGCGAATGCGCTTCGCCGGGTTGGCCTTCACCTTCGTGATGCGATCCACGCCGCCGCAATGCGGGCAGGCTTTGCCGTCCGCCCAAATGATCTTTTCGAGGTGCGCGAAGGCAGCTTCTTCGCTGTGGAATTCGGGGCGGGACAGGACGGACATTGGCTTAGCTCCTCAGTCCGATCCTTCTGCCACACTCCTAGCGTGTTTGCAAGGTATATAATCGCCCTTGAAAGGGAGGGGCTTAGGTTACTCTCTATCCCACCGTCACCGACACCGACGCGGAAGGAATGCCGTTGGCGACGACGACGAGGGCGGCGGCGCCGGTCTCGGCGCCGGCCGGCACGTCGAACTTCGTCGACACCGGCGCCGCCCCGGTGGCGACGCCCATCGTGCTATGGTCGTGGGTCCGGGCGTAGAAGACGTGGCCGGTCGCGGCGTAGGTCAGCCGGACCAAAGGATAGTTGGTCGCCGCGGTCAGCTCGTCGCCCACCTGCGCCGCCTCGCTGAGGCCGTTGAGCTGGGTGCCGGTCAGCGTGAAACTCTGTCCCCGCACCAGGGTGGCCGGCACCGCGGCGATCGTCGGCGCCCAGGCCGGCTGGGCGCTGCCGAGCGGGATGTAGAGCCGCGCGAGGACGTTCAGCGTCGGCGACAGGGCCAGCACCTGGCCCGAAGGCAAAGGCAGAAGGAAGATCGGCACCGCGGTCCTCGCATTGGCGGGGCCGGCGGCGGTCAGGCTGAAATTCGTGCCGTCGAATTCGTAGAACGCGCCGGTGGCGCCGGCGACGAGGACGTTGCCGGTCGTGAGCAAGGCCGCCGAGGAATCGTCGGCATCGTCGACGCCGGGAAAGTCCGGCCCGCGCGTCCAGCTTCCCGCTTGGCCGGGCGCGGCGCCGGGCCGGTAGATCGCCGTATGGGCGGTCTGGCCGGCCACCGCCGCGCCGGTGGCGAAGACCGTGCCGTCGGGGCGCAGAATGGCGGGGCCGATCTCGCCCGGCGGGAAATAGATGCCGGCGGGGCCGGGGCCGTAGGTCACGCCGCCCACGACCTGCACCGGGGCCGGGCCGAAGGTGAGGCCGCCCGGCGTCCCGGTCGGCGAGGTCAGCGAGACGGGGGTCGGGCCGTCCTGGACCCAGGCGCTCGACGCCGGCAGGAAATGCTCGGATTGCGGAATCGTCGTCAGGTCGATGGTGAGGACCGACCCGCCCGGTAGCTGGGTGAACCCTTCCTCGGCGAAATTATCGTTCTTCCCGGTCGACGCGATCGCCGTCCAGGTCAGGGTCGCCGGGTCGAGCGACCACATCCTTTTGTCGAGCTTGCTGCCGAAGACGAAGCGGCCGTCGGGCAGGACGGTCGAGGGGACGTCGCCGATATAATCCTGGCCGGGCGGGGGCGGGATCATCGTCCAGCTATTGGCGACCGGATCGAAGACCGCGGACATGTTGGTGAGCCCGTGCGGGCCGAAGGGAAGCCGGTAATCGTCCTGATTATATTCGCCGCCGACGAACAGCACCCTGCCGTCGGCGAGCACCGCCTCGGCCGAGGCGTAAGGCGCGTAGCCGGCGGGCGGCGCGGCGAGGCGCGACCAGGTGCCGGCGGCATAGTCGCCACTGGCATCGGGCGTCAGCCGGTAGAAATCCCCGGCGCTCATCCCCGGCGCGCCGGTCGGGTTGGCCTGGGCCATGACGGTCCCGTCGGTCAGCAGCATCGCCAGATAGACCCCGACCGGCGGCTGGTTGGCCAGCGTCCGCAGCGTCGGTCCCGGCACCGGAGCGGGAGGGATGGGCACGGGAGTCGGCGCCGGACTGCTGCTCGAGCTGCCGCCGCCGCCGCCGCAGCCCGACAGGGACAATGCGCCTGCAACCAGGGCCGCAACGACCGATAGCCCGAGCCGCTTCATCGCAATGCCCTCCGCCAAGGGGGCAGCAGATCATATCGCCCCTCCGGGCGCAAGGCCGCTCCAAGCCTCCCGGAGGCCAGCTTTCGCTAGGGTCCGTACTCAATTCCCGCAACGGCGTGACGGAGCGCATTTTGGCCGGTGGATAGGAGCGAGCGAGGGCGCGATGCGGGACATCGCGCCCGACGAGCGACGCCGCCACCGGCCAAAAGGCGCCCGCCCCCGCAGGGGGTCGTCCGGAGAATGGGCAAGTGAAACTGCCCCCGGCAGTTTCAGCCGTGTCCGGGGGACACGGCTACCTGCCCATCGCCGGGTGCGTCGCGCGGCTTGTCCGTAGTCCCGCTACGGCCTGCGCCGCGCTCCTGCCCGGCGCACCTCTCCGGACGATCACGCTCGTTGCGGGAATTGAGTACGGACCCTAGGCGAAGACGCCGGTGTTGCAGGGGCTGGTGGCGGCCTTGCCGTCGGCGCCCCAGGCGCGGAAGCGCTGGGAATCGACGTGGAAGCGGACACCCGAATAGAAACCGAGGCCGATATCATATTGCTGGCCGCGCAGATCGTGGATCTTGCACAGGCTCCGCATCAGCCCGGCGCGGCTGACGTCGCCGAGCGGGACCATGTCGATGGCGTAGAAATGGCGGTGGGCGCTCTGCGGCGCGCCGTGGGCGCATTGGTTGAGCGCCTCGTCGCGAAAGCCCGAGACGACCTCGACCGGGCCGATCACCGGCTCGACATGGTTGCGCACGAATTGCAGCGTCTTCGCGATATGCGTCCATTCCGTCGTCGGCGCGACCTCGAAGCGGGGGCCGTCGCACTGGCGCCACATGCTGGCGGTGCGGACCAGCTCCCATGTCGGCACGACCTCGTCGACGCCGGCGGCGCCGAGATAGGATTTGAACGACAGCAATTCCGCCCGCGCGCCGGTATCGCGCGCCAGCCAGGCGAGATAATCGGCCTTGCTCTGGCCCTCGGGCAGCTCGGACGCACGGGTGGGGGACGCAGCGAAGACCGCCAGCGCAAGCGCTGCGAAACGGATTAATTGTTGCATTTCATATAGATAAGCCATCCGCTGCCGATTCCAAGCCCTTGACCGGCGGATCGTAGATGGAATGGAGCCAATTCGTCATCCCGCGACGGCGGGGATGACGCGCTACGAGACCGTGGCCGTGTGCTTGCCGCAGGTCATCGATATCCCGCCGTCGGAGACGGGATCGTTCGGATCGACGAGATTGCGAACGTCCCGGACGATGAAGGAGGCGGTGGTGTGGATGGTCGGCGTGCCGAACAGCCGCGCGCTGACGAGCGGCTGATAGACGTAATAGGCTTCGACGAACATAACCGCGTTGCCCGTAGGCGCCCTGATCTCGGAACCGGCGGGACCCATGCCGGCGAAGCTGGTGCCGGTCACGCCGGTGCCCTGCGTGCCGTAGCTCGAGGCGAAAAAAGTATTCGTCGCATCCTTGCCCATGCCGATGCAGCGCTGCCAGTGGACCCACTGGCCGCCGCTCGAATTCTGCTCGAGGCTCGACAGGATGAAGCGGCCGGTAGTGGTGACGTTGTAGGCGCCGCCCTGGAGCCGCACCGCCTGGAAGGAATCGTCGATGTCGGACTCGCGGATCTGCTTGAGCGCCAGCGAGCTCTGGAGGCCGATGCGCGACGACGTGTCGGCCAGGTTGGAGGTGATCTGGCTCATCCGCATGTGGACGAGGGCGAGGTTCGCCGCCTCGAGGCCGTAGAGGCCGAGCGTCAGCATGATCGGCGCGGTAAAGGCGAACTCGATGAGCGCGAGTCCGCTCGTATCGCGATGCAGGCGCGCGGCGAAGCGGCGGAGGCGGCCCGGCCGCGGTGAGGAGCGGGCGGTCATGTGCATGTCGCCGGGGGCGTCGACGTGTCCTGCGTGCCGTAAGGCTGATTCCGCAGAACGGTCGAGGCGGTGATGGTCTGGTTGGCCGGCCAGCCGAGCATCGTCGCCATCGGGAACATGCGTTTGTAGCTGACGCTCATCGTGTAGAGCACGGCGTCGTCGGCGCCGCCCTGGCCGGTCGTCCCCATGTCCGAGTCCCACTGGCCGTTGCCGTTGATGTCCTCGTAGCATTCGCCCCTGTCATATTGGCCGTTGGCGTTCGTATCGGTGTAGGGCTCCGCTTTTCCCACGTCGGAAAAGTCGCTGTAGCTGAGCCGGTTGACGGTGAAGGTCGGATTCTTGCTGATCACCACCGCCACTTGATTTTCGACATAGGAGTCGATCGTGGATTGCGAGGTGAGACCGCTCTGGAGCGTCGAGTTGCGCGCCGCCATCTGCATCGCCCCCTGCAGCACCGACCGCGCATATTCGGTCTGGGCGAGATCGAAGAAGCCCATCAGCATCAGCAGCATGACCGGCGCGACGATCGCGAACTCGACGAGCGTCGCGCCGCTTTCGTCGCGGCGAAGGCGGGAGAGGATGCGCCGGGTCATTTCGACAGCCTCAGCTCCGCGATCTGGCTGGCGATCGTGTTGAAGACCGTGGTCAGCGACGCGTCGTCGTTGGCATAATATGCCTTCCCCGGGCTGGCGCAGCTCTGCAGCTGCGTGGTCATCGTCTGGGCATAGGCGATCACCCAGATGGTGACGTTCATGTTCTTCGCCGCAGAGCAGATGGCGGCGAAGCGGTTGTTGTGCAGAGTGGTCAGGTTTGGGGTGCCGGTACCCGTCACGCCGCTGATCCTCTTGTCCTCATATTCGTGCCCGGCGAAATTGTAGGAGGTCGCATCCGGCTCCATATTGCCGTCGGTCATGAAGATGATGTGGCGGTTGATCGGCTTGCCATTCGGGGCCGTCGTGTTTTCGGCGGAGAACAGGCCTGTCGGCGAGATCAGCCGCGCGCCCCACAACATGCCGATGTCGTGATAGGTGAAGCCGACTGCCCTGAGGCCTGAGACATAGGTGGCAACGTCGGTCGCGTTCGTGGCCGTGAGCTTCTGCGCCGCCGACGGGCAGGCGTACCAGTTCCTCATGCTCGCGCTGCCGAGCTGTGAAGCCAGGGTATCGACCTGCGCCACTCCGCCGGTGTAGGTGTTGAAGCCCCAGATGATCTCGGGCCACCAGGGACGCCATTGCGTCGCCACATTCCCTGTCGGCAACGTGTCGATGCTGAGATCGTAGGCAGCGGTCGGAATCGTCGACCAGTCGGACTGGCCGGCCACCGTCTGCCGCTCCTCGATGCATCCGCCCCATTGGGTGGACGTCGCGCTGAGCGTATTGTCGGCGGCGGCGAGCTGTGCCTCGTTGACCGTCGTCGGGCTCGTATAGGTCAGCGATGAGCTCGGCGTCGGCGACGAGGACGAATAGGAGCCTCCCGGCGCCATGATGACGCGAACCGGGGTCGGATTGGCGACGGCAGGCGACCCGCTGAATGTGACCGTCTTGAACGAGCTCGTGGCGTAGTTGGTCGATCCGATCGCCCAGTTGGTGAACTGGTAGCGCGTCGTGTAGGTCGTGTTCTGCTGCGTCCAGCGGCGGCGACAGCTCTGGCTGGTGCCGCTCGTATCGGTAGCGCCCGACCAGCCATAGTCGACCCCGGCGGTGCTGTCGTTCGTATAGAGCTTGGTCACGGTGTTGGCGGGTGGCGGGCCGCCGCTGATGACGACCGGATTGGTGCCGTTGTTCTGCCCGTAGGCGGCGCAGGCGGCCTGCGTGAGGCTGGAGCCGCTGACGTCGGCGCCCGAGCTGGTCGGGCTGCCGTAGGTCGGGACATAAACGGCGGTATTGAAGTTTGCGACGCGCGACTGATAGTTGGCGGTGTCGACGAGATAGGCGGACGGTAGCAGATAACCGACGTTGACGGTCGTCGAATAGGGCACGAAGCCGACGCGAAGCTGCGACCCGGACGTCGTCGCGGCATTCAGGGTGGTATAGAAGCTGTTCACGGCGCTTCGCAGCGCCTTGATGCGCGCGTTGCTCTTCTCGACCAGGCCGTTGTCGCTGCAGGTGGCTGTCGTGTCGCTTGCGGCACAGTTCATCGAACCGGTCGTGTCGAGGACGAACATCACGTCGTTATTGGCGACCTGCAGCTGTGCCTCGCAGGTGGCGGTCATGGTCAGGCTGGCCTTGCCGAAGATCTTCATCAGCGTCGTCGGAACGGTCGCGCTGGCGGTACCGTCGATCGTGCCGGTGGCATGATTGGCGGCATCGTTGACGTCGACGACGGTGATCGGCGTGACCGTCGCTCCATAGGCGCCGGTCTTCAGGTTGATGTTGAAGAAATTGGTGGCCTGGGTCTTGGCGTTGGTGTCGTTGGTGACCGACTGGCCGCTCATCGTCCGCCGCGCGGCGAGGATGCCCGCGTCGCAGGCCTGCTGGAGGCGCGTCTTGACGAGATAGGCGCGGCTGATGTCGACCGCCGAGCCGACCATGCCGATCATCGGAATCAGCGCCGCCGCCATGATGGCGAGCGTGTTGCCCTTCTGGTCGCGGCGGAGGCGCGCGAGAAAGCCGTCGCGGCCGGCATATGTGCCCAAGAGCTTCCGCCAGTGATATGCGGTCATATTCTGCGATCCCTCGGCTGGTCCGGACTGGGGGTCAGCCGAGACGAATTAGGAGATTGTGATTGAGGGGCCGTAAGAATGTTTGCCTAACAGAACGTTAGCCATGAAAGATGGGCGCCGGCGCGGATCCGGGCCGCTGGGAGACAAAAAAAGGGGGCGCGGACGCCCCCTTTTTCCAGTCTTTGCCGTGGCTTCAGAAGGTCACGGACATGCGCCCGTAGACGTAGCGGCCGTCGAAGCCGAAGGGCGAGAAGATCGAATAGGGGATATATTCCTGGTTGGCCGGATAGAGGCCGCCGCCGGCCGAAGCCGGACGCGCCCCGAACGGCGAGCGAGTCGGATAGACGTCGAACACGTTGTCCGCGCCGATCGCGAACTCCACCCGGTCGGCCGCCTTCAGGCGGAGCTCGAAATCGGTGATCCACTTCGCCTTGAGGAAGATGTCGTCCGGCCCGAAAGC
This sequence comes from Alphaproteobacteria bacterium, assembly GCA_028293025.1. Lineage (GTDB taxonomy): Bacteria > Pseudomonadota > Alphaproteobacteria > Sphingomonadales > Sphingomonadaceae > Allosphingosinicella. The sequence goes on along the minus strand of JAQGLF010000135.1, from coordinate 3,270 downwards.
GGTGAGGCTGGTCGGATCGGTGATCGACGCCACCGTGCCCGGCGACACCACCTTGCCGTAGCGGGTGGTGCGGGCGGTGATCCCGAACACGCCGACGTCGCCGTCGGCGCTGAGCACGACCTTGTCGCGCGGCTGGCCGTCGGTGAAGCGGATGCCCTCGGTCCGTCCGAACAGGAGCAGGCCGGGGATGGTGGCGAGCGAGCTCAGCGGGTTGATCCGCCGGTCGATCCGCGTCTTGTTGTAATTATAGGCCGCGGTCAGCGTCCAGCTGCCGATGCCGCCGGTGCGGAAATGGTAGCTCGCCACCGCGTCCACGCCCTGGGTGGTCGTGTCGAGGCCGTTGATGAAGAAGCGGGCGGCGCCGACGCTCTGGAAGCCGTTGGCGTCGAGCACCGCTTTCACCGCCGTATTCTGGGCAGCCGTGCCGGCGCCGGCGGCGCCGAGATTCTCGGTCAGCACGATCCGGTTCTTGATCTTGATATGGTAGTAATCGATCGTGAAGGTGAAGCCGTGGAAAGGATTGGCGGTGAACCCCCCGCTGAGGTTCACCGATTTCTCCGGCTTCAGCGGCTGCGAGCCGAGCGCCACGGCGACCGGGCTGTTCACCGCCACGGTCGAGATGTCGACGGGCACGCCGGCGATGAAGTTGGTCGAGGTGGTGGTGAAGAATTGCTGCTGGAGCGACGGCGCGCGGAAGCCGTTCGAGATCGAGCCCCGCAAGGCATAGCCGTGGATCGGCTCCCAGCGCGCGGCGAACTTGCCGTTCCAGGTATCGCCGAAATCGGAGAAATGCTCGTAGCGGCCGGCGAGGGTGGTGGTGACGCCCGCGACCGGATCGGCGTCGATCTCGCCATAGCCCGCCCAGCTGTGGCGGCGGACGTTGGTGGCGCTGTTCGCCGGAATGCCGGGGAAGCCCTGCGCGCCGGCGCCGGCGCCGCGGCCGGGGAAGCTGCAGATGCCGGTGCCGGCGTTGAACACGCCCTGCTGCGCCGCGCAATTCGCCGCCGTCGTCGCGACCGACGGACGGAACAAGGGTCCGATCGCATAGGATTGGAGCTCGCCGGGGCGGATCTTGAAATCCTCCTCGCGATATTCGCCGCCGAAGGCGACCGACAGGGGCTTGAAGAAGCCGACCTGATATTCCTTGGCGAGGTCGAGATTGGCGACGGTCTGGCCGTAGCGCAGGCCGCCCGCGTCGAACGAAGTCTGGCTGGCCGTGCCGAACGACGTGTTGAGCGTGTTGTTCACCCGATAGTCGAAGCTGTCATGGCCGCGGCCGATCGACAGATCCGTCTTCCAGCCGCCGACATTGCCGCGGATGCCGGCGGTGCCGGAATAATCCCGCAAGGTGGTGTCGATCAGCGGCAGGAAGCCGTTGGGCGTCAGCGGCACGAAATTGGCGTTGGTCGGCGTCACGTTCGGCGCGATGGCGCCGAAGTCGCGATTGGCCGCATTGTTTTCCTGCCGGTAATTGGCGGCGCTGTCGGAATAACGGCGGTTATAGGAGCCGAAGGCGTAGATCTCCCAGTCCGGCCCGAGCTCGAAGCCGCTGTTGACGAAGAAATTATAGTCGCGCGTCTGCGGATCGCCGAAGCGGAATTCGAGGCGGTTGAAGGTCACTTCGCGCGGGTCGAAGAGGTTGCCCGGTTTGACGTAGTTCGGCCGGAGATCGAAGCCGGCGCGGTTGGTCGACTCGCGATAATGATATTCGGCGGTGGCGTTGATGAAGCCGTGCGGGCCGAGCGGCAGGCCGAAATTGATCGCCGAGGTCACCTGGTCGCCGTCCCGCGCCTTGCGGTTGCCATTGGTGTTGGCGAGGAAATAGCGGTTGTCGGCCGGGTTGAGCTGCGGCTGGCCGTTGGCGTCGAGCTGCAGGCCGGTGACGTTGGCGACATTGTCGACGGTGGTGATGTAGCGGCCGTAGGTGACGCTGGCGCGGCCGCCATGGCTGGCATTCTTGAGCTGGATGTTGATCACGCCGGCGATCGCGTCGGAGCCGTATTGCGACGAGGCGCCGTCGCGCAGCACTTCGATCCGGCTGATGGCGAGACCGGGGATGAGGTTGAGGTCCACCGCCGCGCTGCCGCGGCCGACCGTGCCGTTGATGTTGAGCAGCGCCGAGACGTGGCGGCGCTTGCCGTTGATCAGCACCAGGGTCTGGTCGGGGCTGAGGCCGCGCAGGGTCGCCGGGCGCAGCGCGTCGGAGCCATCGGCGATCGACGGCTGGGGGAAGTTGAACGAGGGCACCAGCGAATTGAGGATGCGGTTGGTTTCGGTCTGGCCGGTATTCATGATCGCCTGCGCGCCGATCACGTCGACGGGCACCGGGCTGTCGGCGACGGTGCGGTCGGTGCGGCGGGTGCCGGTGACGACGATCGTGTCCGGATTGTTGACGCCCTGGTCGTCGGCAGCCGCCTGGCCGCCCTGCGGCGGCTGTGCCGGGGGCTGGGCGGCGGCGGGCGCGGCGGCGAGCGCCAGAGCGGAAAGCGACGTCAGAAGCGCGGCGCGCGAAATGTGGTTCATGGCTTGGACCCCCGAAATTGGTGCAGCGCAAAGCTGCTTAACCAAATGAACCTAGGCCATTTTGCGCCGCAGCAAAGCCCCTTCTCTGCTGCGTTGCAAAAAAGAACCTACCTGTCGCTTCCGGGCCACAGGACGGGCGCGGCCGTTGCAGGAAGCGGACACGGACCCCACCTCCTTCCAATGAGCAACAAGATCGCCGTCGACCTCCCGCACAGCCTCGGCGCCGCCGAGGCGCAACGCCGCATCGCCGCCAATATCGGCCGCCTGGAAAGCCACATCCCGGGAGGCGCGACGGTCCGCTCGCAATGGACCGGCGGCCGCCTCGACCTCAAGGTCGGGGCGATGGGTCAGGACATGGACGCCCGCATCGACGTCCGCGAGGCCGTCGTCCACGTCGAAGTGGATCTGCCGCCGATGCTCTCCTTCTTCGCCAAACCGATCGCGGCGCTGCTGCAGCGCGAGGGCGGCGTCCTGCTCGAGGACAAGACGAAGAAAAGCTGAGGCCTAGGAGGCCTTCTTGCCGTGGTGGCGCCGTGGCGGCGGGCCGCTGCGGGTCAGCGATTCGATCCGGCAGCGCTCGCCGCCGACGATCAGCGTGCTGAAGCGGTCGAAACTGGCGCTGCCGCCGGTGTCGACGCCGATGCCGTTCGCCCAGCCGAGGCCGAAGCAGGGGCCGTAGAGCTGCGCCCGATACCAATTGCGGCTGCGGTCCTGCAGGTAGACCAAATCGTCGTCCTGCGCCTCGAA
>JAQGLF010000113.1 GCA_028293025.1 Alphaproteobacteria bacterium | reverse complement strand
GAGCTTCGAGCATCGCCTTCCCGAGACCACGAGTCAGGACGAGCTCGTCGCCCTGGTCGAGCGATTGAACGGCGACGATGAAGTCGACGGCATCCTCGTCCAGCTGCCGCTGCCGGCGGGGATCGACGACAAGGCGGTGATCGACACGATCGACCCCGACAAGGACGTCGACGGCTTCCACGTGATCAATGCCGGCCGGCTCGCGGTCGGCGAGGACGGTTTCGTCTCCTGCACCCCGCTCGGCTGCCTGATGCTGCTCAAGGACCTTTTGGGCGACCTTTCCGGCCTCGACGCGGTGGTCGTCGGCCGCTCCAACATCGTCGGCAAGCCGATGGCCCAGCTTCTCCTCCGCGAGAATTGCACGGTCACCATCGCCCACAGCCGCACCCGCGACCTCGCCGAAACGGTCCGGCGCGCCGACATCCTCGTCGTCGCGGTCGGCCAGGCGGGGCTGGTCAGGGGCGAGTGGCTGAAGCCGGGCGCGACGGTGATCGACGTCGGCCAGAACCGCATCACCGGCGAAGGCGGCAAGGCCCGGCTGGTGGGCGATGTCGATTTCGCCAGCGCGGCGGAGGTCGCGGGCGCGATCACGCCGGTGCCGGGCGGGGTCGGGCCGATGACCATCGCGGTGCTGCTGCGCAACACGATCGTCGCCGCCTTCGCCCGCGCCGGCATGCCTCCGCCGGAGGGGCTGTGATCGCCCTCTTCGTCTCCGCCTTCGTCACCTTCTTCGTCGTGATCGATCCGCCGGGCTGCGCGCCGATCTTCGCCGGCCTCACCCGCGACGCGACCACCGCCCAGCGGCGGACGATGGCGCTGCGGTCGGTCGCGGTCGCCGCCTTCATCCTGCTCTTCTTCGGCCTGCTCGGCGAGAAGCTACTGCGCGCGCTCGGCATCAGCCTCGCCGCCTTCCGTATCGCCGGCGGCATCATGCTGTTCCTGATCGCGCTCGAAATGGTGTTCGAGCGCCGCACCGCCCGCCGCGAGAATCGCGCGCAGGAGGTCAGCGCCGACCCGGAGCATGACGACATCTCGGTCTTCCCGATGGGCATCCCGATGATCGCGGGTCCCGGGTCGATCGCCTCGGTGATGCTGCTGATGGCGCGCAGCCAGGGCCTGGAGCAGTCGCTGGTCGTGTTCGCCGCCCTGGCCGCCATTCTCGCCTTGACGCTGGCGGCCCTGCTCGCCGCGGGCTGGCTGATGCGGCTGATGGGCAAAAGGCTGGAGGCGATGCTGACCCGCCTGCTCGGCGTCATCCTCGCCGCCCTCGCCGCCCAGTTCGTGATCGACGGGGTGCTCGTCAGCCTGCAGGTTTGACGACGCGCCACATCTTGTAGGGCGAGGCCGTGGGCAGCGCGACCGGGGCGAGCCAGGCCGGCACCTTGCCGCGCGCCAGCTGGGTGTAGAAGCCGCCCGGCGCCTCGGACGCGTAGATGGTCGATTCCGACATGCCCGGGCAGATCAGCACATAGTCGATATGCCGTCGTTCGACGATCGCATGCGCGTTGTCAGCATTGCCGCGGAAGGCGAGCATGACGTCGATGATGTCGCGGCCGTTGCGGTGATAGGGCCCGGCGACGGCGCTGTGCGGAGTGACGGTGATCAGTCGCGGGCCGAGATCGACGAAGGTCAGCACCTGCCCCTTGGGCTGCATCGCCACCGGCCGCAGCGCCCAGAGGGTCGGGCAAAGGCCGTTCGCCCGGTTGACCGGCTTCAGATTCGGATTCTGCTTTTGCGGGATGAGCCCCGCCGCCTGCTCGACGAGGATGCCCGAAGCGAGGAGGAAGGCGAGGACGGTGCCGAGCACCCGCACCAGCATGTAGCGGCTGTTCCACACCAAAGGGATCAGGATCCAGGCCAGAGCGGTGGCGCCGGGAACGGCGAGGAGCTGCGCCGCCGGACCCGCCCGGCTCTGCCAGAGGAGCAGGCCGGCGCCGAGCAGAGCGGGCGCGGCGACCGCCGCCCACACGACCAGCCGGTCCGCCTCGCGCCGGTGCCGCCAGAGCATGGCGGCGTAACCGAGCAGGCCGAAGGCCGGCAAGGTGCAGACGGCGATGATGGTCTGCAGATCGTGGCGGTAGATCGGCCGCGCCTCCCGCACGTGCGAGAGCCATAGCTGGTCGAGCAAGGGCGAGGCATGTTCCGGCCGGCCGAGGCAGTCGGGCCAGAAATGGGCGAAGCCGGCGGCAAGCAAGGCGCCGCCCGCCGCCGCGAGGACGAGGCGGAGCGCCAACGAGCGGGGCGAGGCCGCGGCGAGGCAGAAGGCGATCGCCCCCGCCGCGACCAGCACCGACAGCCAGACCGGCGACAAAGCGTCGCAGACCGGCGCCCGATTGGCATAAGAGGCGAAGAGCAGATAGCCGAGCGCCGCGCCGCCGGCGAGCGCCCCGCCATAAGCCGCGAGCCGCCGCGCCTCGCCGCCGTCGCGCACCCACATCAGCACGACGATCGCGCCCATCACCGCCAGATAGGGCAGCATTTCGAGGCCGATGACGAAGGAGAGGATGCTGGAGACGGCGAGGATCGCGCCGCCGCGGGCGCGGCGCGGATCGACGAGCGCCGCGGCGGACACGGCGAGCAAGGCGAGCTGCCAACCATGATGGTCGATCCGGCACGGCGTCCACATACCGCGCGCCGAATGGGCGCAGAGCAGGATGGCGATGCCGAGAGCGAAGGCCTGGGGTGCGATCAGGCGGCGAATGGCGACGGCGATGCCCGCGAAGGCGACGCCCATCGGCAGCAGCGGCGCCACCGCCACCGCAATCCGCTCGGCGGTCGGGCCGCCGACCAGAGGCGCGAACAGGAGCTTCAGCCCCGCGATCGGCAGGTCGACCAGCCGCGACCAGTGGATGTCGGCGCCATAAGGCGGGTTCATCCGGTACTGGCGCAGGTCGTACCAGCCCTGGCCCGAAAGCCAGGCGCGGACCTGCATCATCCGCATATTGTCGTCGGTGTCGCCGAGGCCGAAGCCCCGGATCTGGCCCCAGCGCGTGTAGATCAGCAGGGCGGCGGTCAGGACCCAGAAAAGCAGCAGCAAGGCGCGCCAATGCTTCTCCAGCCGGTCCAGACCCTCCATTGCTTTCCCCTTCCCAACCCGGTGGGGCGGCATTAGTCGGTTGGAGACAAAGGGCAAGTTACGAAGGGGAACGGAGCGGCGATGGTGGATCTGGACGCCCTGCCGCCGGTTCTCGTCCAGCTGATCCGCTTCGGCCTGGTCGGCGGCTTCGTCACCGCGCTCGGCGCCGGCGCCTATTGGGTGCCTGCGACCTTCTTCGGCGTGCCGCCGCTCGCCGCCAACGTCCTCGGCTATGTCGTCGCGGCGGGGATCGGCTACCTCCTCCACAGCCGGATCAGCTTCCGCGGCCATGGCAGCCGCGACAATCCGGTTCAGCGCACCGGCCGCTTCGTCATCGTCTCGCTGGTCAGCCTCGCCCTCAACAGCCTGTTCGTCTGGGCGCTGACCGGTCCGATGCACGGCCCGACCTGGTGGCCGGTCGTGCCGATGCTGTTCGCGACCCCGTTCGTCACCTTCGCGCTCAACCGGCAATGGGTGTTCGCCTGATGGGCTGCGCCCGATGATCAGTCGCTGATGGCCAGGACCTGATGGAACGCATCGTCTACGACCGGATGGCGGAGCTCGACCGCAAGCATTGGTGGTATCGCGCCCGCCGCGAGGTTCTCGCCACCCTGATTGCCCGCAAGATCGCGTTGCCGGCCGACGCCCGCATCCTCGAGATCGGCTGCGGCACCGGTCACAATCTCGACATGCTGAAGCGTTTCGGCCGCGTCGATGCGACCGAGATGGACGGCGCCGCGCGGGCGATCGCCAGCGAGCGGCTCGGCCGTCCGGTCCGCGACGCCACGCTGCCGGCGCTGACCGGCGTCCCCAATGGCAGCTACGACCTCGTCGCCATCCTCGACGTGCTCGAACATGTCGAGGAGGATAAAGCGGCACTCGCCAGCATGGCCGAGAAATTGCGCCCGGGCGGCCGCATCCTCGTTACCGTGCCGGCCCATCCCTGGATGTGGAGCGCCCATGACGAGGTCAACCATCACAAGAGGCGCTATACGCGCCGCACCCTTCGGGCCGCGGTCGCGGAGGCGGGGCTGACGCTCGATCTGCTGACCTATTTCAACAGCCTGCTCTTCCCGGTGGCGGCGGCGGCGCGACTGGCCGGACGCATGGCCGGGAACAAGGACAGCGACGACAGCCTGCCGCCCGAGCCGCTCAACCGGCTGTTCGAGGCGATCTTCCGGACCGAAGGCTATGCGATCGGCCGGCTGCCATTCCCGCCGGGCGTGTCGCTGGCGGCGATCGTCTCCGCTTCGTGAGCGACATGGCCGAGGCTGGGGTGGCCCCCGGCATGGCCGGCAATGTCCGAGACGATGTAGAGCGGGCGCCGTTTCGCCTCGATATAGAGCCGGCCGAGATATTCGCCGATCATGCCGAGAACGAACATCTGCACCGCGCCGAGCACGACCACGACCAGCATCAACGAGGTCCAGCCCTGGATCGTCGCGCCCGTCAGGAAGGCGAAGGCGATGTAGATCAGCAGCAGCACCGAGGCCGCGACCAGCCACAGGCCGATATGGCTGGCGAAGCGCAAAGGCGCGGTCGAGAAGCCGGTGACGGCGTCGAAGGCGAAGCGGACCATCCTCGACAGCGGATATTTGGTCCGCCCGGCATGGCGCTCGGCGCGGTCGTAGACGATCGGCACCTGGCGGAAGCCGACCCAGGCGACCATGCCGCGGATGAAGCGCGCCTGCTCCGGCAGGCTGAGCAAGGCATCGAGCGCACGCCGGCTCATCAGCCGGAAGTCGCCGGTGTCGAGCGGGATCTCGATCTCGGCGAGCTTGGAGAGGCCGCGATAGAAGAGCTTGGCAGTGGCGCGCTTGAACGCGGTTTCGCCGGCGCGGGCGCGGCGGACGGCGTAGACGACGTCGGCCTGCTGCCGGTCCATCACCGCCATCATCTCGGGGAGCAATTCCGGCGGGTCCTGGAGATCGGCGTCGATGATCAGGATGCGCGCGCCGGCGCAGAGATCGAGCCCCGCGGTCAGCGCGAGCTGATGGCCGTGGTTGCGCGACAGGTTGATCGCGACGACGTGCGGATCGCCGGCGGCGAGCGCCCGCATCATCTCCCAGCTGCGGTCGCCCGAGCCGTCATTGACCAGGATGATCTCATAGGAGGCGTCGCCCAGCTCGCGCGCGGCGGCGCTGAGCCGGCCGTGCAGCTCGGTGAGGCACGCCTCCTCATTGTAGCAGGGGACGACGATCGACAGCGACGGGGCGGTCATGCGGAAGCCTTCGGCAAATTTCTGTCGGGCGTTACGGGCGCGGACGGCGGCAAGGTGACCGGTGTCCGGTCGACCACCCTGTAGAGCACGCTGGGGCCGCTGCGCCAGATGGGTTGGAGCCCCCGGGTCAGCCGCGCGTCGTAAGGCGGCGGCTGGATCAGCCAGACATAATCGAAGGCGTCGCGGGGAAAGCGGGCGAGCGACTGGTCGAGCGAGCGCCACACCTCGGCTTTGCATTTCTTCTCGGTCACCATCTGCGACGCGTCATGCTCGTAGCCGCCCGCCTGATGATAGACCGTCCGCAGCAACTGCGCGCCGGCCATCGACCATTGGTCGTTCGAATAAGCATGGCGCCGGACGATCGCCATCGCCGGCAGATGCTCGAGCCGGCTCATCCGCCACGGCTGGCCGCAGCGCGTGCCGACGAAGGAGACGAGGCGGGCGCCCTCCGGCACATGGTCGAGCGCCGCCAGCTCGCGGTCGTAGGTGCGGTCGAGCATCCAGAAGCTGATCGTGTTGCCGCCGATCCGCAGCACCACGAACAGCATCGCCAGCCAGGCCAGGCGGCGGGCGAAGACCGGCCCCGCATTGTCGCGCAGGCGGATCGCGATCACCGAAACGGCGATGAGATAGGGGACCAGCCGCATGTCGGCATAAGCCGAGCCGAAGACGATCCGCGGCAGCATCAGGTAGACGAGGAGGAGGAAGAGGGCGGAGGCGGCGAGGTTGCGCGAGAAGCTGAGCCGGGGGCTGCGGACCGCTTCGAAAAGGAGGAGGAGGATGGCGGCGAGCGACAGGAAGTCGAACAGGTACCAGCGGTCGCGGAGCGCGCTGATCAGCCAGAGATATTTGGCCTGCCAGTTGAACCAGTCGCCGGTCTCGCCGCCGACATGCTGGCCGCTGCGCCAGATCAGCATCAGGAGGATGGGCGGCACCAGGGCCAGGGAATGGAGCGAAGCGGCGAAGCCGGCGCGGACGACGTTCTTGCCGTTATCATATTGGCGGACCAATTCGGCCGAGAAGGCCATGACGCCGAGCGTTCCCCAGCCGAAGGTGTGGACCACCCAGATCGCGATCGAGATCGGCACGAACAGAGCCGCTCTCAGCCAGACATGACCGAGCCGCGCCAGCCGCAGCCAAAAGGCGAAAGCGAGGAAGGCGAAGGCCATCGACAAAGCGAAGTTGACGAAGCCGAAGATGAACGGGTGGCCGTAGGCGAAGGGGATGGCGAACAAAGCCGTCGGCGGTACCCGTCCATGGACCTCGCGCGCCACCCAGAGGAAGCCGGCGACGGTCAGCGCCGGGATGGCGAGGACGATCAGCTTCGTCCCCAGCTCGAGGCCGAAGATCTTCGCGACCGGAACGATCAGCAGGTCGATGCCGAGATTGCCGATCAGCGCCCAGTGGAAGCTGTAGAAATGCTGGAGCGCCGGCGAATTGGCGAGGTCCAGCTCGACCCGGTAGCGGCCCATATGGCCGGGCAGGTCGACCATCGGCGGCACGGTCGGCCAGAGCAACGGCAAGGCCGCCAGCAGCGCCATCGCGACCACGCCCCAGCGCCGCTCCCACCAAGGCGCACCCTGCTCCGCCACTCTTTCCCCTCTTCCCGACGCTCCGCCTTGCCACAGCGGGGGAAGATCGTTCAAGCGGCATACAGGGAGGAAGCGCTAGCCTGACGCGGTCTTTGGGGGCGTTTCGGCCGGAAGGATTTGAGGATGAAGAGACTCGCACTGGCCGGTGCGGCGTTCGCCGCTTTTGCCGCCTTTCCCGCTTTCGCCCAGCCCGCGCCGGCGCCGGCGCCCGCCCAGGATGCGGCGCCGCCGCTCCGCCGCGCCGATGTCGAGCAGCAGCTGCGCGACCAGTTCACCCGGCTCGACGCCAATCACGACGGCATCCTCACCCGCCAGGAAGCCGAGGCCGATCCCGGCGCGCGCGGCCCCGGCGGCCCCGC
>JAQGLF010000111.1 GCA_028293025.1 Alphaproteobacteria bacterium | reverse complement strand
GACGGCGAACGATCCTGGCTTCGAGGAGATCTGGTTCGCCCGCGGCGGCTCCGGCTCCAACCGGATCGCGGAAGGGGTGCTGGCGCGGCTCGGTCCGGCGGCGCGGGACAAGGCCTGGCTCGGCTATAGCGATGCGGGCTTCCTCCTCGCGGGCCTCTACCGCGCCGGCTTTCCGGACGTCGCCCACGGGCCGATGCCAAACGACGTCCGCCGCGATGGCGGCGAAGCGGCGGTGCGCCGCGGCCTCGACTGGCTGAGCTTGCGGTCGGCGGCGACGCTCGAGCCGGGCCTCGGCGACCGCCCGGCGGCGGCGTTCAACCTCACCGTCTTCGGCCATCTGCTCGGCACCGGCCTGGAGCCCGATCTGACCGGCCACGAGCTGCTGCTCGAGGACGTCTCCGAACATATGTACCGGACCGACCGGGCGATGTTCCACCTCACCAGCCAGGACTCGCTGCGCGGGCTCGCCGGCATCCGCCTCGGCCGCTGCACCGACGTGCCCGTCAACGATCCGGACTTCGGCGAGACCGAGGAGGAGGTGTTCCGGTTCTGGTGCGCGCGCGCCGCCATTCCCTGGCTCGGCCGCGCCGATATCGGCCATGATGCGGCGAACAAGGTGGTGCCGTTCGGGCGGCGCTGACGAAATATTTTCGCCCGCTTCATCCAAAGCGCCGCCGAGGCGCGTCATGGGGATAGTAGCCAGCAAAAAAGGGGCAGGAAATATGGAACCGGACGTCATCATCATGATCGCACTCGCCGCTGCGGCGGTGCTCATCGTCAGCCAGATCGGACGGGTGCTCCGGGCGATGATGCTGCACCGGACGGTGCGCGAGGCGCTGAGCCGCGACAGCAATCTGACGCCGGAGCTGCTCGACAAGATCGAGGAGCAGAAGCCGGCGACGGGCTTCGGCGACGACCGGATCGGGCTCGTCCTGATGGCGCTGGGCGCCGCCATGATCGGCTTCGCCCTGATCCAGGGCAGTCCCGACACGATCCACAATCTGACCGCCGCCTCCCTCTTCCCCCTGTTCGTGGGGGTCGTCCTGTTCGGGCGTCACTGGTTCCACGCCCGGCGCGGAGTGGGTTCCTGACCGATGAGGAGCTGGCGGAGCAGGCGGCTGCGGGCGACGTTGCCGCCTTCACGTCCCTGGTGCGGCGGCACGAGCGGCGGGTCCGCTCGTTCCTCGCGCGCCTGACGGGAGGGGAAGGAGCGGACGACCTGGCGCAGGAAACCTTCCTCAAGGCCTGGCGCATGGCGTCGTCCTGGCGCGGCGACGGCCCCTATCTCGGCTGGCTGCTGCGCATCGCCTGGCGGTGCTTCCTCAGCAGCCGTCGGGGCCGCCGCGAGACGACAAGCGAGGCCGGGGAGCAGGCGGTCGCGGCCGACGAGATCGCGCGGATCGACATCGCGCGGGCGCTGGCCGGGCTTCCCGCCCGCGAGCGGGCCGCCGCCTTGCTCTGCTTCGGCGAAGGCTGCTCCCATGCGGAAGCGGCGGCGATCCTCGACTTGCCGCTCGGCACGCTGAAGAGCATCGTCGCGCGGGCGCGGACGGGGCTGGTCCGCCAGCTGGAAGGACATGAGAGATGAGCGCGGATGCCGACGCGATGCTGAAGGCCCTGCTGGCGGTGCCGGGGCGGGGCCCGGACGAGGCCTTCGCCTCGAGGGTCGAACGCGCCGTCCGCGCCGAGGAGAAGCTGCGGGCGGCGCGGCGGGCGGCTTGGCGCCGCTTCACCGCGGAGATGGCGGCCGCGGCGGCCTTGCTCGCCGCCTTCGTCCTGATCGAGCGCCGGGCGCCCGCCGACTCGCTCAACCTGATATCGCCCTTCGGTCCCGCGGCGGCCGGCCTGATGCTGCTCGCCCTGTGGATCTGGGTGTCGATCCGGCCCGATTTCGGCGCGCGGGACAACTAATCCACACATATTCACGTCAGAGGGTCTTTTCATGCGACACTCCGACGCTTCCGCTCTTGCGCTCGCCTCGCGTTTGGGGCTTATCAGGCGAGCAATAAAGGGAGGGAATGATGGCTACAGGAAGTAAAGGCGGTGCTCGTGGCGGCCTCGCGAGGCCGGTGACGCCGTCGGCGGATCTCGCCGCGATCACGGGCTCGAACCCGCTGCCGCGCAGTGAGGTGGTCAGCAAGATGTGGGATCACATCCGCAAGAACAATCTGCAGAACCCGGCGAACAAGCGCGAAATCCTCGCCGACGACAAGCTGAAGAAGATCTTCGGCGGCAAGGACCGGGTGTCCATGTTCGAGATGAACAAGCACCTGTCCAACCATCTGAAATAGGCCCCGCGCCGGCTGCCGGCGCAAGGCGAATTCCAGGTTCGGCCTCGCTCCCCGCGGAGCGGGGCCGAACGCGTTCCGGGCGCGGTGCGCGGCCCGCTCCAATCAGCGCCGCAGTGCGCTGTCGAGCGGCTCCGAGGTGACCGGATAGCCGATTCCCTCCGGAATGCAGAGATGCGGCCGGCCCGCGCGCTCCTCGATCCAGGGCGTCACCCGCTGCACTTCGTGGCGGCCCGCATCGGCCCACGCCTCCTCGAACGAGGCGAAAAGGGCGAGCCGTTCGAGGTTGCGGCGGGTCGGGAAGATCGCATGGGCCGGGCCGGCTTCGATCTCGGCGAGAATTTCGGCGGCGGCGGCCCAGAAGGTCCGGACCGCCTCATGCTGGTCGGCGCTGGTCCGCCCCGCGCCCGGCGGCGCTTCGGCCAGATAGAAGAGCGCGTCGAAGCGCCGCGCCTCGCGAAAATTGGGGCACCAGCGGGCAAAGGGGGTGAGCGCATCGAGCTGGAGCGACAGGCCGGCGCCGGCGAGCAGCTGGGCGAACGGCGTGCCGGCGGCGATGTCGGCGCGGAGCGCCGCCGCCACTTCCTCGTCGGGCGGGGGCGACAGAGCCGGCGCGATGCCGGTCTCCTCGATCGTCTCGCGGATGGCGGCGATGCGCGCCGCCGCATCCGGCAGGTCGGGCGCGAGCGCCGCGGCGGCGTCGTGGTCGCCGCGGTCGATCCGGCCGCCGGGGAAGACCAGCGCGCCGGCGGCGAAGGCCATGGTCCGCGCCCGCTCCATCATCAGGATCTCGGGCGGCCCGGGCGGCGCGCGGCGCATCAGGATCAGCGTCGCGGCGGGGATGGGGGGCGGCAAATCCTCCGGCATGGCCGAGGCGTTAGGCGCTCGCAGGGCGGCGCGGAAGGGCGGCGTTGACCGTCCTCGATTCCCGACACATGGTCGAGGGCCGATGATCCTCCCGAACCAGCCCCAGACCGCCCGCGACGTCAGCAATCATTATGACGAGCTCGATTCGGCCTATCGCGACATCTGGGGCGAGCATGTCCATCACGGCTATTGGGCGAGCGGGCGCGAGACGGCGGCCGAGGCGGCGGAGGCGCTGGTGCGGCTGGTCGCGGACCGGCTCGACCTAAGTCCTGGCCAGGAGGTCTGCGACATCGGCTGCGGCTATGGCGCGACCGGCGGCTGGCTGGCGGAGCATCGGCAGGCGAAGGTGACCGGCTTCACCATCTCCGAAGCCCAGGCCCGGATCGGCCGGGCGCGGTCGGAGCGGGTTCCGGGATTCACCTGCTTCTGCCGCGACTGGCTCGCCAATGCCATGGCCGACCAAAGCTTCGACCGCGCTTATGCGATCGAAAGCTCCGAGCATATGGTCGACAAGCCGCGCTTCTTCGCGGAGGCGGCGCGGGTTCTGCGGCCAAGCGGGCGTTTGGTCGTCTGCGCCTGGCTGGCGACCGAGCGGCCCACCCCCTGGGAGGTCCGCCATCTGCTCGAGCCGATCTGCCGCGAGGGCCGGCTCCCGTCGATGGGCAGCCGCAGCGAATATGAGGAGATGGCCGAGGCCAACGGTTTCTCGCTGCTTGGTTACGACGACATCAGCCGCAACGTGCGGCGGACCTGGGTCGTCTGCCTGCGGCGGACGCTGGGGCGGCTGGTCGCCGATCCGGCGCTGCGGCGGCTGGCGCTCAGCCGCAGCACCGACAATCGCAGCTTCCTCCTCAGCCTGCCGCGGCTGCTGCTCGCGCTCCGCACCGGCGCGATGCGCTACGGCGTGTTCGTTTGGGAGAAAAAGCTTAGCGGACCCGCGTCCAGCGCTGGGATTCGCAGATGAAAAGAATGCAGCCCGACACCTTCAGCGAGCCGTCGCGATTGAGCTCCAGGGTCGAGCGATAGCTTTTGCCGCTCTTCGGATCGTAGGCGCGGCCTTTCCAGTAGCTGCCCGAACTCTCGAAGCCGGTGAGGACCGGCAGGCCGAGGATCGCCCGGCCGCGCAGGCGCGGATCGGGATTGTGGATGTCCGTCTTTGGCGCGTTGGCGCTCGTGTCGGCCACTTTCGCGATCGTTCCGCACAGGAGGCGGCCGCAGGGAGCGATCTGGACCAGGCCCTTATGGTCGTCGGTCAGCCACAGGCCCTGGACCGCCGCCGGCGCGGCGGATGCAAGGGCGCTGGCGGCGAACAGCGGCAAAGCGGCAAGGAACCAACGCATGACCTCCCCCTAAGCCGGGAGCGCGCGCCGATCAACGGCCGGAACCGCGCGATTCGAGCGGCATCCAAGTCCGTGATATGAAGCCCGCCCAGATGACCCGGAGCCGATGATGGCCGATCTTGCAATGCGCTCGCGCCAGGACGAGCAGATGGACGCGCCGGACCTCGATCCGGCGGTCTACGAGAAGGTCCTCCACGACCTCGCCCGGGTCAACCGATGGACCTTCACCGCCCATCCGACGATCGCCTTTTTGCAGCGCGCGATCCGATCGGCGAAGCGCTTCCGGCTGATGGATGTCGGCTTCGGCGACGGCGACGTGCTCCGCGCCGTCGCCCGCTGGGCGCGGCGGCGCGGGATCGAGGCGGACCTGGTCGGCGTCGACCTCAACGAAAAGAGCCTGCAGGCGGCGCATGCGGCGACGCCGCCCGACCTCGCCATCGACTATCGCGCCGGCGATTATCTCGACCAGGAAGGGCCGTTCGATTTCATCATCAGCAGCCAGACCACCCATCATATGACCGACGAGCAGCTGCTGACCTTTATCCGCACCATGGAAAAGGAGACGCGGATGGGTTGGCTGATCTGCGACCTCCACCGCCACGGCTTTGCCTATTGGGGCTTCCCGATCCTCGCGCGGCTGCTCATGGTCCACCGGATCGTGCGCGAGGACGGCCAGCTGTCGATCGCGCGCTCGTTCCGGCCGCACGACTGGCGGGAGATATTGACCGAAGCCGGAATCCCGCTCGACCAGGTGCGGATCGTCCGCCGCTTCGCCTTCCGGCTCTGCATCGAGCGCGTGAAATAGGAATCAGCCGGGGCGGCGGCCCATGGTGACGAACAGACCGCCCTCGCCGCCGAGCGAGAGCATCCAGCCGAGCTGGGCGAGCACGCTTTCCGGCGCCCATTCGTCCTCGGCGGGGGCGAACAGATCCTCCGGCTCGTGGCCGATCAAGGTGCTCGGATAGGTCGAGACATAGTCGATGCCGTTTTCGGCGAACCAGGTGCGGATTTCGGCGACGCTGTGGCTGTGCTCCTCGGGGTGGCGATACTGGTCCCGAAGCCAGGCCTCGCGCCGGGCGGGCTCGGCATGACGCTCGCGCAGCACCGGGTCGAACGGGATCCAGCGATATCCGCTGAGCCGCGCGACCACCCGCCGCAGCCTCAGCGGAATCCGCGCGTAACGATTGTAGAGGCCGATCACGATCATGCCGCCCGGCCGTACCGCGCCGGCGATGGCGCGGAAGGCGGCGCGCGGATCGGGCGTGTGGTGGAGGACGCCGGAGCAATAGACGACATCGAAGACGCCCTCGCGAAGCGGCAGGCGGGTGAGGTCGCATTCGACGAAGCGGACGCGGTCGACGCCCCAGCGCCGCGCCGCCGAGGCGCCGAGGCTCAGCGCCGCGCGGGAGAGGTCGAGCCCGACGACGACGCGATCCGCCCGCGCGAGGTAGAGGCTCATCTGGCCGGTGCCGCAGCCGATCTCGGCGATGCGCGCGTCGCCGGGAATGGCGGCGTCGAGCAGCCTCGCGAAGGCGCTGCGTTCGGCGCGGGTGCGCAGCCAGGTCAGGCTGTCGTTCGGCGGATAGCCGGGAAAGGGGGCGGCGTCGTAGAATTGCCGCACCGTCTCGGTCCGGCCCTCGACCGGCGGGCGAAGCTGCGGAATGCCGTCGGGCGCCGGCCATGCTTCGCCGCATCCGGTACAGGCGAAATCCCGCGCCAGCGCGCCGCCGCAGGCAGGGCAGACGAGGAGGGCAAGCAGCTCGTCCGCCGGGCCGGGCGCGCCGGGCTCGGGCATCACGACATTCAGGGAACGGGCGTCCACGCCTCCGGCTGCGCTAGAAGATCGAGTAGATGAACGGCGCCAGCGCTTCGACGCCCGCGGCGAGCACCAGCAGGAAGCCGGTGACGCAGAGGAAGATGGCGATCGGCATGATCAATTTCTTGTCCGAGCCGCCCCGCCAGAGGCCACGGGCAAGGTCGCCGGTCGAGCCGAAGGCGCTGCCGAGCACTACCAATTGCCGCCGCAGCCTGCCCTTCTTCCTGATCATGCATAGTCCTCCGTCTGCGCCGCGGGCGCGGCGGTGCGCGCGCGCTTCCTGACCCTGGTGTTGCCGACGATCAGCAGGTCGACGCCGCTGCGGCGGAAGGTCGAATAGCCTTCCTGCGCCGAGCAGACGATCGGCTCGCCGGCGAGGTTGAGCGAGGTGTTGAGCAGGACCGGAATGCCGGTGCGGCGGCCATAGGCCTGGAGCAGATCGTAGAGCCGCGGTGAGACGTCGCGATCCACCGTCTGCAGCCGGGCGGTGCCGTCGACATGGGTGATGGCGGCGAGCCGGTCGCGCCATTCCGGCCGCACCGGGAAGACTCCGGACATGAAGCGGGCGAGGCGGCAGCCGCCCGATGGCAGTTCGAAGAAGCGCTCCGCTTCCTCGATCGGAACGATCGGCGCGAAGGGGCGGAATTCCTCGCGATATTTGATGTCGCGGTTGAGCCGGTCGCGCGTCGCCGCATCGTGCGGCGCGGCGAGCAGGCTGCGATGGCCGAGCGCGCGCGGGCCGAACTCGCAGCGTCCCTCCATCCAGCCGATGATGCGTCCGGCCGCGAGGTCGGCGGCGCTCTCCTCGATCAGCCTGTCGTCCGCCACCGTCTCGAACGGAAAGCGATCCTCCTGCGCGATGCGGGCGAGGGCGTCGCCGTCGGGGACTGGTCCCCAGAAGCAATGGTCGGGGAATTCGCGGTCCGGATTGCCGAAATGGACGCGGTCGGCATAGAGCGCCGCCCCCAGGGCGCAGCCGGCGTCGCCGGGGGCGGAAGGGACGAACAGCTGCTCGAAGCCGGATTCCCGGAGGATGCGGGCATTGGCGACGCCGTTCAGCGCCACACCGCCGCCGAGGCAGAGGTCGGGGAGCCGGGTCCGCGCGTGGAGGTCGCGGGCGAGGTCGACGAGGATGTCCTCGAGCACCAATTGGACGCTGGCGGCGCAGTCGGCGAAACGCCGCCCTTCGGCGGTGGCGAGGTCGATCGGCTCGTAGCGGTTGCGGGCCGGGCCGAAGAGCTGGACGAACTTGTCCGAGAAGGAACGGCGGGCACTGCTGTGGAACTCGAAATAGTCGAGGTCGAGGCGGAAGGCGCCGTCGGCGGTGCGCGGGATGAGGCGGCGGACCGCGTCCGCCATGCTCGGCGCGCCGTAAGCGGCGAGGCCCATCACCTTATATTCGCCCTCGTTGACCGCGAAGCCGAGAAAAGCGGTGAAGGTCGAATAGAGCATGCCCAGCGAGTGCGGGAAGCGGATCTCGCGATCGAGCACGATCGAGGTGCCGCTCGCGCCCCTTTCGCCGGTGCCGATGGTGAGCGTCGCCCACTCGCCGACGCCGTCGGCGGTAAGGATCGCCGCCCGCTCGGTCGGCGCGGTGAGGAAGGCGGCGGCGGCGTGCGACTGGTGGTGCTCGGTGAACAGGATCTTGTTGCCGGGCACGCCGAGCCGCGAGCTGATGATGCCGCGCACCCAGGCCTTTTCGCCGAGCATGTTCTTCATCGCATGGGGAAAGGCGCGCCACGAGCGGGGGAAGGTGCGCAGCGCGCTGGTGAGGATGCGCTCGAACTTCAGCATCGGCCGTTCGTAGAAGACGATCGCGTCGAGCTCCTCCGGCTCGAGCCCCGCTTCGTCGAGGCAATATTCGACCGCGGCGATCGGGAAGGTGGAATCGTTCTTGCGCCGCGACAGCCGTTCCTCCTGCACCGCCGCGACCGGCATGCCGTCGACCAGCAAGGCGGCGGCGGAATCGTGATAGAGGGCGGAAAGGCCGAGGATCTTCATCAATATTGCGCCTTGAGGTCGCGCGGCGCGGAAGCGGCCGCCCAGCCCTCCGTCTCGCGCTTTGCCGCCCGCTTCGCCGCCCAGGCGAAAGGCGGCAGCAGGATGAAATATTGCAGCGTCAGCACGATCGCGCCCATCACCCCGGCAATGGCGACGGCGATCCGCAAATAGCCCTTCCACAGCCGGCCGAAGCGGGCCTTCCAGAGCAGCCATCCCTGCCGGCGCGGCGACACCCGCGCGAGCTCGTGGCGCGTATAGGTCATGTGGAACTCCTCGTCCTTGAGGATGGTGGCGAAGACGGTCCGCGTGTCGTGATCATCGCCGACGGCCTCCTTATAGGTGGTGAAGCCCCGCGCCGCGGCCGCTTCCGACAGATGGAGGAAGGCGAGGAGTGGCCCGTCTCCGCCCGCATCCACCTTCACGTCGTCGAGCCCGCGCTCGCCGGGCGCCAGCCAGTCCGGCTGCCAGGCGGGCTCGCTTTGGGTTCGATGCGCGCGCAGCAATTCCGTTCCCCGCTGGCGGAAGATCTCCGAATGGCGCTGCTCGTCGGAAGCGTGGCGCAGATAGAGCCGCCGCAACTTCGCATCCGCGGTCAGCTCGGCCGCGCGCGCGAGGTCGCGGCCGCCGTCCGCCTCGACTTCGGCGAAGCGCAGCAGCCTATGGCCCCGGCGGACCGGGTCGCGCCAGAGCCAGCGCTGGACCGGGTTGAGCAAAGAACGCATCGACGCTACCCCCACGGCGGCATCATGACCGGCGAAGACGGCGCAGTCTAGGGGACGTTATCGGCAGCTTACGCAAGGCGAGGATCGCCAATCTCATGCTGGGCGCGGCCGGCGCCCTGCTCGTCCTGCTCGCGGCCGCCGCCGGCCGGGCCTGGGCCGAGCGCCATTTCCTGCCGGCCTGGGCCTGGTCGTGGGATGTCCAGCTGCGCATCCTCTTGGTCCTGCGCATCCTGCTCGCGCTGCTCGGCCTGGTGCTGGTGCTGCTCGTGCGGCCCCGCGTGGCGCGCGGGATCGAAAAGGGGCGGGGCCGGGAGATCCTGGTCGGCAGCCTCAGCGCGCTGCTGGCGGTCGCGGCGGCGCTCGGCGCGACCGAGGGCGTGCTGAGGAGCCGGACCTGGCGCTCGGTGCAGGAAAGGTCGGACAATGCCGAGCCGCGCCGGATCCGCGACCCGATCCTGGGGTGGGCCTTCCTGCCCAACCATGAGGGGAGCGTCCGGCTCGGCGGCCGTATCGTCCGTTATGCGAGCGAGGCCCATGGCTATCGCGTCGCCGCGTCCGGACAACGGATCGACTTCAGCCGCCCCACCGCGATCTTCGCGGGCGAATCGATCGTCTTCGGCTACGGCCTCGAATGGTCCGAGACCATCCCCGCGCAGTTCGAGAAGATGACCGGAGTCCAGGCCGCCGACATCGCCGTCAATGCCTATGCGACCGACCAAGTGCTGCTGCGGCTGCGGCGCGAGCTGCCCCGCTTCACCCACCCCGCCGCCGTGATCATCCCGTTCGTGCCGATCCTGCTCGACCGCAACCTCGATCGCGACCGGCCCCATCTCGACCCCGCTTTGCGCTGGCGCCCGGCCGAGCGGCCGCCGCTGCGGCTGGTCGAGCTGGCGCGGCGGCCGCTCCGCTACCGCAGCGCGCAATCGATAAGCGACGGGGTCGCCATGACCCAGGCGGCGCTCCGCGCGGCGATCGCGCTCGCCCGCTCGCGCGGCGCCGAGCCAGTAATCCTGGTCCCCCAATTCGAGCCGGAAGAGCCGCGCGAGACGGCGGTCCGCCGCATGGTCCTCGACGCCGGCCACATCCCCTATCTGCTGGTCAAGATCCCCAACGCCTGGCGCGTCCCCGGCGACCACCACCCCGACGCCCGCGCGGCGCGGGCGATCGCTGCGGCGGTGGCGAGGGTGCTGGCGGAGCGGCGGGGCGTCCCGCATGCGATCCCGGGGTGATCGGAGGCTGGTCGCGCTGGAGTACGGTCGGGCGGTGAGGAGGGGCGTGAATGCCGCAGCTGCATGTTAAGTGGAAAGGCCGATATCGCCTTCGAGCACTTGCTGGACGAGCCTCGGCTTCTCGCCGGCTCGCCAAAGCGGCGCGCTATGCACGACCCGATAGCGAAGTGGTCCGCCGTCAGCGCGTTCACTGCGCGTGATCGGCCGCGGAATGCAGACGAACTCCGTCCGCATTTCATCGGCGCTGAGCCGAACCGTCGCATAGCCGTGGCCGCCAAGATCAACGAACTCGAGGTGTGGGGCAAGTTCCGGGTTCGAAACGGCATGGGCGCGCTTCAGGTCAAAGCTCTTCGCATATTCAAGGCACGAGCGAACGCCGTGCTTCAGCAACATGTTGTAGGTCCAGTCGGGTTTGCCTTCGCCGGGGCGATCGGCAAGGAATAGCGGACGAAGCGGATCGGTTTTCGGGAAATTATGCTCGTAGGCTTCCATGGTGCCGGCGCTCGAAAGCGACGCGCCGACGAAACTGAGGCCGACGGGTTGAAACCTGCCCGGCGGCAATTCGGACGTCGCGTAGCCCGCCCAGAAGCTGTGCAGGTCGCCGGACACGATCGCGAAGCCCGTGATCCTCTCGTCGCGTACCAGATCGTAGATCTCGGCGCGCTCGCGATAGGCCGATCCATAGTCGCCGGTACTCATCACGGCATAGGTCGTCTTCGGCCATGTCTCCTTGGTCAGCCCGGGCGGAAGGTTCTGCGGATCGCTGCGCCAATCCGGCGTGCCTTCGGAATTGCCCCAGATCTTCCAGGTCGCGGTCGATCTGCGCAGCTTGTCCTTGAACCAGGCCTTCTGGGTGGCGCCGAGGATGGTTTGCGGCGGCGCGTCCTTTTGCGGGTTCGCCGCGTGCGCGCCGTTGAATGAGATTTCGTTCGGCGGGTTGCCGTCATTGAAGGCACGGCCGCCGTCCAGAATCCGGGCCGCATCCTCCGGGAACATGCCTGTGAATTCCGGACCGAAGCTGGCGACGGCCTTGTCGCTGAACGGATCGGCGCTGCGGTAGCTGTGCTGATCGGTGATGATGAGATCGAGATGCCGGCCGTAGCGGCAGGAGCGATAGCCGATCAGGCTGTTGATCGCCGCCAGGTTGTTGGGCTCGACGCCGAGGCCGTTCTCATCCCATTGCTCGATCCGCACGTCCTTGACCGCCGGCGGCCCGAACGCCTCGAGCGAGCCGCTCGGCGGTGCGACGCGCGCGGGCAGATATTCGAACCAGGCCTGGTTGGCGGCGACCTTGATGCTCTGTCCCGGGCGTTCGGGTCCTCCTGCCTTCTGGATGCTTTGCCACCCCTGCCAGGAGAATTCGTGATTGTCCCACATCGCCACGAACGGCCAGCGGGCCCTCGCATCCTGCAGGTCGGGATCGGCGAGATAGCCGCGATAGATGGCGCGGTAGCCGTCGACCGTCAGCGGATAGTGGAACTTGCCGACCTTGCCGCCATCGGTGATCCGCGCGACCTCGTAAATCACACGGTCGTACCGCGTCTTCACTTCTTCGGGATATTCGACAACCTCGTAGATGAAATCGCCGAGGTGCAGGACAAAACCGAGCTGGTCCTCCGGCGCCGCCCGCTCGTCCTCGAAGATCATCCGGCGGTAGGCATTCAGCTTGCCTTCGTTGACGTCCTGGCAGCTGACGAATGCGAAGCTGACCGGACGCGGATCGTTGGTCGTCGGCGCAGTGATCGTTCGCCCGACGCGGCTCCCTTCACCGTCAGCATCGCTGAAGCGGTACCAGTAGACGCGCGACGGCTTGAGCCCGCCGACAAGGACTCGCGCCGTCCAGTCGGCGGCTGCGGAAACGGGCGCAGGTGCGTGGGCGACCACGCGACGGAAATGCTCGTCCTCCGCCACCTCGACCGTGAGAATATGGCGTTCGCCATCACCGAACGGCTTGCGCGTCCACAGGATCACGCTGTTCGGGTCGGGATCTCCCGAGGCCACGCCTTCAGGATAGAGCTCGCGCCGTTCCTGCCATTTCACCCGCGAGGCCCGCGCGTTCCCGCCCCACGCGAGTGATGCGCCAAGCGCCGCAGCGACCTGGGTGAATTCGCGGCGGCTCAACGTCATCGCCTATCCCCTCTTCAGTGCCTCCGTGTGCCAGCGCAGACGGTCGGCCCTCAATCTCCAGTCAAGTAGTGCGAAGCGCAACATCTTTTCGATGAAAGCGCCGGTACTGCCGACCTGAGCCGAGGAGTTCCGCAGCTGTGACAGGGTTGGAGCACAGCGCGCCTGCCGGCATCGCGCTCGCACATCGACTGTCGACGATGCCGCGATCCGGCGCACGCGACCTCCTGAGCGCCATGGCCCAAGCGCAGCAGGGCGATAGGCGCGACGTGGCAGCATTTCCGTACTTTTCCCGTACGAGTTTGTGCCAATGTAGCTAACTCATTGAAAAGGCTGGTGGAGCTGAGGGGAATCGAACCCCTGACCTCTGCAGTGCGATTGCAGCGCTCTCCCATCTGAGCTACAGCCCCGCGCCATTTCAAGCCCGCCCCATGGGAAGGAGCGGGGGCCCGAGAAGGCGCCCAGATAGCGAGGCGCGCCTCTTTTCGCAACGCCGCATATCCCGCCTTTCAACAGCGCTTTCGTTTCGGCGGCTTCGGCCAACGGACCGGCTCGCCGGCCGGAACGGCCGCGTACCGGCCTTCGTTTTGGAACGGGACGCGCGCGCGGATGGGCCGCGCCTGTAGGCGTTCCGACCATCAGAGGAGATCTTGAATGGGCACCTATGGCGAGGACCGCTATGGCGGAGACCGATGGCGTGACCGTGAACGGAGCAACTGGCAGCGCGACCGCGACCATGGGCGCGGCGAGTATCGCGGCCAGAGCGGGCGCGGCGGCTATGGCGGCCGCGACGACGATCGCGGCTTCTTCGACCGGGCCGGCGACGAGGTCCGCTCCTGGTTCGGCGACGAAGAGGCCCAGCGCCGCCGCGAGGCGGATGAGCGCCGCTGGGCGCGCGAGCAGGGCATGACCGGCCGTCGCGACAACGATTACGGGCGCGGCCCGGGCAGCTTCGGCGGCGGCGGTTTCGGCACCGGCTGGGGCAACCAGCATGGCGACAGCTGGAACCGGGAGCGGCCGGGCGAGCGCGACGAACGCTTCAGCGGATCGCGCGGAGGCTATGGCGGCGGCAGCGTCTACGGCGCCGGCTATGGGGTCGAGCCTCCGGAGATCTGGGAAGGCTCGGGCTTCGGCGGCGATCACGATCGCGGCAGGCGCTTCGACCGGGTCGACGCCGGCAGCACCGGCACCCACGGCGCCCATCCGATGTCGGCGCCGACCGGCGGCATGGAAGGAGGCTATGGCACCTCCAACTCCGGCTCGGGCAGCGCGTCGCGTTATGCGGCGATCATGCGCGAGCGGGGCGGTGGCCAGGGTGGCCAGGGCCAAGTCGGTCGGGGCCAAAGCGGTCACGATCCCCATTATTCGGAATGGCGGCGGCGGCAGATCGAGGATCTCGACCGCGACTATGACGAATATCGCCGCGAGCATCAGGGGAAGTTCGAGCAGGAGTTCGGCAGCTGGCGCTCGAAGCGGCAGGGCCAGCGCCAGGCGCTGGGCAAGGTCGGCGAGCATATGGAGGTGGTCGGTTCCGACGGCAGCCATGTCGGCAAGGTCGACAAGGTGCGGGGCGACCGCATCATCCTCGCCAAATCCGATCCCGATGCCGGCGGCATCCACCATTCGATCCCCTGCTCCTGGGTCGAGAATGTCGACGACAAGGTGAGCCTCAACCGCACCGCCGGCGAGGCGAAGGAGGCGTGGCGGAGCGAGGAGCGCAACCAGGCCCTGTTCGACCGCGGCCAGGACGAAGGCGCCGAGGGGCCGCACAACCTCAACCGCAGCTTCTCGGGCACCTATAGCGACCGCGACGAATAGTCCGGATCGCCTGGGAGAGGCCCGACCCCCGCCGCGGGGCCGGGCCTTTTCCTTGCCTCGCCCGGCCGCGGCGTGGCATCTTCGATGCCGAGCACCGGCGCGGCCCGCGCCTGGCCCGACGGAGGGGACGAAATGACCGACAGCAATCGCGTCTGGCATCTGAAGTCGCGGCCGAACGGCCTGCCGGCAGCGGATAATTTTGAGATGAAGGCGCTGCCCGCGCCGGCGCTGGAGGAGGGCTGGATCCGGGTCGAGAACAAGTTCCTGTCGGTCGATCCCTATATGCGCGGCCGGATGAACGACGTGAAAAGCTACGTGCCGCCGTTCGAAATCGGAGCGCCGCTCGAGGGCGGCGCGGTCGGCAAGGTGGTCGAGAGCCGCTCGCCCCATTTCCGCGAGGGCGAGACCGTCTTCCACATGATGGGCTGGCGCGAGGCCGCGGCAGGGCCGGCCGAGAAGTTCAACAAGGTGCCGCCGATGCCGGTTGAGGATCATCAATGGCTCGGCAATCTCGGCCTCACCGGGGCGACCGCCTATTTCGGCCTGCTCCGCGTCGCGCAGGCGAAGGAGGGCGACATCGTCTTCGTCTCCGCCGCGGCCGGGGCGGTTGGATCGGCGGTGGTGCAGATCGCCAAGGCGAAGGGCATGACCGTCATCGGCGCGGCCGGCGGCGCCGAGAAAGTGGCCTGGGTGCGCGAACTCGGCGCCGATGCGGCGATCGACTACAAGGCCGAGCCGATCGTGCCGGCGCTGATGCGCGAGGCGCCCAACGGCATCGACGTCTATTTCGACAATGTCGGCGGCGACCACCTCGACGCCGCCTTCGCCGCCGCGCGCCAGAAAGCGCGCTTCGCCATTTGCGGCATGATCGAGGGCTATAACGGCGCGCCGCCGCCCGCCTTCCGCTACATCATGCGGGTGATCGCCGCGCGCATCCGGGTGCAGGGCTTCATCTACACCGATTACCTCCCCGAAATGGGCGACTTCTACCGCGACATGGGCGGCTGGGTCGCCTCCGGGCAGGTGAAAAGCCGCGAGACGGTGCGCGACGGGATTGAGGCAATGCCCGAGGCCTTCCTCGATCTGTTCCGCGGGGCGAATATGGGCAAGATGCTGGTTCGGGTCTAGGGGGACCTCCCGCTTCCTTGTGCTCTGGCGAAAGCCGGAGCCCAGCTGCGCCAGCGCAGGAAACTGGACCCCGGCTTTCGCCGGGGAACAATTTGGCACGAGTAACCGAGCCTCTCCCTAAGCCAGCGCCTTCGCCCGCTCGCCGATCTTCCTCAAATCCTCGACGAATTTCGCATATTCCGCTTCGCGGTCGTCGCGGACGCGGAGGAGGAAGCTGGGATGGACGGTCACCCAGGCCTCGCCGCCGTCGGCGAGCGGGTGCGCGCGGCCGCGCAGGCTGCCGATCGTTACCACGCGCTCGAAGATCGAACGGGCGGCGGTGGCGCCGAGCGCGACAACGACCGGCGGCCGGATCAGGCTCCTTTCCTGCTCGATCCACCAGCGGCAGGCCATGATCTCGGGCCCGTCCGGCTTCTGGTGGATGCGGCGCTTGCCGCGGCGCTCGAACTTGAAATGCTTGACCGCATTGGTGACGTAGGCGGCGCCCCGGTCGACGCCGGCTTCGCCGAGCGCGCGGTCGAGCAACTGCCCGGCGGGTCCGACGAAGGGGCGGCCGGCAAGATCCTCCTGGTCGCCGGGCTGCTCGCCGACGAACATGATCTTCGCGTCGAGCGGCCCCTCGCCGAACACGGTCTGGGTGCCGCATTTGTAGAGAGGACAGCGGGTGCAGGCCCTGGCCTCGGCTCGGACGGCCTCCCACGCGGTCAGCAGATTGTCGCCGACCGCTGGTGCTCCTTCCGCCGAAGATTTCCGCGATCGTTCCACCATCTCCGCCTCGCGTGTCTGCGCGCCTGCCACCAGGCTTCGGACCAACGCCGTCTCGGGCATGTTTTTCCAATATTTCTTCGGCATCTCCTTCAGCATGGCGCCGACCATCAGCCGCGCCGGGTTGAAGATCGAGGCGTAATCGGTCCTCCACGCCGCCTCGACCGGGTCGGCGCCGGGTGCGTCGGTCCGGGGCGCCCCCGGGCCTTCGCTGAGTCGGGCGCCGTCCCAGTGGAGCGAAAGCTCCGGAGTCAGGATCGCCCAGATCATGGT
>JAQGLF010000087.1 GCA_028293025.1 Alphaproteobacteria bacterium | reverse complement strand
GGGCAATCAATAACCCTTCATGCGCGCCAGCTTGTCGGCATGGTAATTGTCGTCGCCGAACAGCTCGTTCAGCGCGCGGTCGCGCTTCATGTAGAGGCCGATGTCATATTCGTCGGTCATGCCGATGCCGCCGTGCATCTGCACGCCCTCCTGCACCGCCAGCTGCGACGCGCGGCCGGCCTTCGCCTTTGCGACGGAGACCATCGCCTCCGCCTCCGCGCTGCCTTCGTCGAGCAATTGCTGCGCCTTCAAAGCGGCGGCGCGGGCGATCTCCAACTCGGAATAAAGATGCGCCGCGCGGTGCTGGAGCGCCTGGAACTCGCCGATCAGCCGGCCGAACTGCTTGCGCTGCTTCAGATAGTCGACGGTCATCGCCATCGAGGCGGAGCCGACACCCACCAATTCGGACGCCGCGCCGGCGCGGCCGGCATTGAGCACGCGGTCTAGGATCGCCTTCCCCTGCCCGATTTCGCCAATCACGGCATCGGCGTCGACCTCGACGTCGCGGAAATCCATTCGCGCGCCGATGCTGCTGTCGGTCAGCCGCACGCCTTCGATCTCGAGCCCTTTCGCGTCCTTCTCGATCGCGAACAGGGTCAGGCCTTCCTCCGTCTGGGCGGCGACAAGGATGAGGTCCGCCGAAGCGCCCTGAACAACGAACTGCTTCCGGCCCGAGAGACGGAAGCCGTTGCCGGCGCGCTCGGCCTTCATCGCGATCGCCTCCGGCCGGTGCTTCGGCCCCTCGTCCACAGCCAAGGCCGCCACGACATCGCCGGCGAGGATGCCCGGGAACCAGCGCTCGCGATGCTTCGTCCCCTTCAGCGCCTCGACCGCCGCCACCGCACTGATCAGGAAGGGCGAGGGTGTGAGGTTGCGGCCGATCTCCTCGAGCACGATCCCCGCCTCGACATGGCCGAGGCCGAGGCCGCCATCCGCCTCGTCGATCAAGATGCCGGTGAAGCCCAATTCGGCCAATTGCTTCCAGAGCGCGTGGCCGAAGCCGTCCTTGCAGCCGGTGTCGCGCCAGTGGCGGAGCTGGGTCCCGATCGCGCCCTCGGCGGCCATGAAGTCCCGCGCCGTGTCGCGCAGCATGCTCTGGTCTTCGTTGAGGTACAGGGGCATTCTTTTCTCCGTCACCCCGGCGAAGGCCGGGGTCTCAGGGGGTGAAGGGCGCGGCGTCTATTCTCGCTGGGATCCCGGCCTCCGCCGGGATGACGTTCCTCTCCTAAGCCCCCGGCAAATCCAGAATCCGCTTCGCAATAATGCCGAGCTGGACCTCGCTGGTGCCGCCCTCGATCGAATTGGCCTTGGTGCGCAGCCATTCGCGCGCGGCCTTGCCTTTCTTCGAGCGGTCGCTCTCCCATTCGAGCGCGTTCGAGCCGCCCGCCGCCATGACCAGCTCGTGCCGCGCCTTGTTGAGCTCGGTGCCGGCATATTTCATCATCGACGGCTGCGCGGGATGCGCCATCCCCGCCTTCAATTCGTCGATGAACCGCTCCGACATCGCCCGGAAAGCCAGAGCGTCGACGTCGAAGCGGGCGAGGTCGGCGCGGAGCAAAGGATCGGCCAGCCGGCCGCTTTCGTCGCGCCCGATCGTCTCGACCAGCGCTTCGCCGAGGCTGCCGGTCTGGCCGCCGAGGCCCATGCCGCTGATCATCTCGCGCTCGTGGCCGAGCAGATATTTGGCGACGTCCCAGCCCTTGTTGATCTCCCCGACCACCTGGTCCTTCGGCACTCTCACGTCGTCGAAGAAGGTCTCGCAGAAAGGGGAATTGCCGGAGATGAGCAGGATCGGCCTGGTCGACACGCCGGGCGTCTTCATGTCGAACAGGAGGAAGCTGATCCCCTTATGCTTGGGCGCCTGGAAATCGGTCCGCACCAGGCAGAAGATCCAGTCCGCCTTGTCGGCATAGGAGGTCCAGACCTTCTGGCCGTTGACCAGCCAGTGGTCCCCCTTATCCTCACACTTGGTTTGGAGCGAGGCGAGGTCGGAGCCGGCATTCGGCTCGGAATAGCCCTGGCACCAGCGGATCTCGCCACGCGCGATTTCGGGCAGGAAGCGCTTCTTCTGCTCCTCATTGCCATATTTGAGCAGAGCCGGGCCGAGCATCGAGATGCCGAAGCTCATCAGCGGATTGCGTGCGCCGATCGCAGCCATCTCCTGCTTCATTATCTTGGTCTCGGCGGGCGAGAGGCCGCCGCCGCCATAGTCTTTCGGCCAGTCGGGAACGGTCCAGCCGCGCCCGGCCATCCGCTCCATCCACAGCTTCTGCGCCTCGTTCTTGAAAACGGGATTGCGCCCGCCCCAGCAGGCGTCGGTCTCGTCGCGCATCGGCTCGCGCATCTCCGGCGGGCAATTGGCCCCGAGCCAGGCGCGAACCTCCTCCCGAAATGCGTTCAGCTCCGCGGCATCGGTCATCGCGCCTCTCCTTTACGTAAACGTCAACTGCCTCGGGTCCGTGGCCGAGTCAACCGCCTCGCTCAGCCCTTGCGAAACTCCATCGCCTCGTCGGTGAGCGTGTGGAAGCGGAGCGCCACGAGGTCGTAGAAATAATTCTGGTGGACCCGCCACGGCGCCTTGTCCCCCTGCGCCGGCAGCAGGCCGGCGGCGCGGCGGACATAGCCGGAGGTGAAATCGAGCATCGGCTGCCGCGCGGGCGGCGGATCGGGAAGGCGGGGCGTGCAGGCGGCGTAACCGCGCCGGTCCATGAATTTCAGGAGCCGGCAGACGTAGCGAGCGGTGAGGTCGCATTTCAGCGTCCAGGACGCGTTGATATAGCCGAAGGACAGAGCGAGGTTCGGGACGCCGTCCAGCATCATCCCCTTGTAGACGAAGCGGTCGGCGACCTCGACCCGCGCGCCGTCGACGCTGAGCGCGATGCCGCCGAGCAGCTTCATGACCAGGCCGGTGGCCGTCACGATCACATCCGCGGGCAGCTCTTCGCCGGATCCGAGACGGATGCCGGTCCGGGTGAAGCGCGCGATCTCATCGGTGACCACCGACACCTTGCCGCCGCCGATCGCCGTGAACAGGTCGCCGTCGGGCACGAGGCACAGCCGCTGGTCCCACGGATCGTAGGAAGGACCGAAATGCCGTTCGACGTCGAAGCCCGGCGGCAAGCTCTTGCGGACCAGATCGAGGATCTTGGCGCGAATCCGGGCAGGCCGCCGGCGCGCGAGGTTGAAAAAGAGGAGGCCGAGGAAGACGTTTTTCAAGCGCGCGAAGCGAACGCCGAACCGCCGCGCCAGCCGGTCGCGCGCGGGCCGCGACACGACATAGGTCGGCGAGCGCTGCAGCATCGTCACATGCGCCGCTTCGTCCGCCATGGCCGGCACAAGGGTGAAAGCCGTGGCGCCGCTGCCGATCACGACCACGTTTTTGCCGAAGTGATCGAGATCGTCGGGCCAGTGCTGCGGGTGGACGATGGTCCCGGCGAAATCTTCCTCGCCCGGCCATTGCGGCCGATAGCCCTCCTCATAGCGATAATAGCCGCTGCACAGGAACAGGAAGCGGCAGGTGAAGCGATGTTTCCGCCCCGCGGCCTCCACCTCCAGCGTCCAGCGCGCCTCGGCCGAGGACCAGGACGCGCGGGCGACCCGATGGCCGAAGCGGATGTGCCGGTCGATGCCGAATTCCCGCGCCGTCTCCTCGATATAGTCGCGAATCGCCGGGCCCTCGACGATCGCCTTCTCGCCGCGCCAGGGGCGGAAGGGAAAGCCCAAAGTGTACATGTCGGAATCGGAGCGGATGCCGGGATAGCGGAACAGGTCCCAGGTGCCGCCGATCGCATCCCGCGCCTCGAGGATGCCGAAGCTCTTCTCCGGGCATTTGGTCTGCAGCCGATAGGCCGCGTCGATGCCGGAGAGGCCGGCGCCGACGATCAGCACGTCGAAATCGCCGCCCGCTCCTTCGCTCGCTTCCTCGTCCGCCATTGCGTCCCCTGCTTCGCCGGGCTTCATGGCATCCCCGGCGCGGCGGCGAAAGAGCCGCGCAGGCTTTACTCCACGCCCGAAGCCGCTAACCTGTTGGGATTGAAAGGGAGGCTTTCAATGACCCGTGCCAGGACCCTCTTCGCGACCGCCGCTTTGCTGGTGGCCGGCGCCGCCATCGCCCAGCCGGGGTCGGCCCCGCCCCCGGCTCCGGGCCCGGGGACGAGCGGAGGCGTGCCCGGAACCAACAATCCCTATGCCCGGCCGTCGGACATGGGCGAGATGGACAGCGCCACCATGCCGTCGTCCATGGATCAGATCCGCCGCGGCACCCAGGCGGCGAGCGACGCCCGCGCCGCCGAGCGCGCGCGGCGCGAGAACGGATCCGCCGTTCCGGCCAAGCCGTCGGACCTCGTCGCCTCGGCGGCGATCAGCGACGTGAACGGCCAGCCGATCGGAACGATCGACTCCGTCGACGCCGAGGGCGCCGTCGTCGTGACCGTGGCCGGCAAGGTCAAGGTGCCGCTGAACGCCTTCGGCAAGAACAGGAAGGGGCTGCTCATCGGCATGACCAAGAAGGATTTCGAGGTGCTGGTGGCGAAGGCGAACGCGACTCCGGCGGGCTGACCCGGAAAGCGAGCGGAACAGGAAAGCCGATGGTCTTCGCTTCGATCCGCCACAATCTCGCGAACCTCTTCCGCCTGTCCGGCCGCGACAGCCGGGCCTCCTTCTGGCCCTACGCCATCGCCGTGTTCCTGCTGGCGATGGCGGCGGATATCCTGCTCTTCATCCCGATCATGTCCGACATGATGACGCGCACCATGGCCTATGCGCGCGCGCATCCGGAGGGCCTTCCCAAGCCCGTGCCCGGCCAGCCTCCAATCCTCCCGCCGGAGCTGATGCCCGACATGAACCGGATGTTCGTGCCGATGACCGCGGTCGGCGTCGCCATGATCCTGCTGCTCGCGGCCGCTATCGTCCGCCGGCTGCACGACCGGGGCAAGTCCGGCTGGTGGGCCGCCCTGCCCCTCCCCTTCAAGGCCTTGGGCCTCCTCATCGGCCCCGCCGCGGCCAGGGCAATGACCGCCTATCCCCCAAAGCCGTCGCTGCTCGCGACGATCGGCAGCCTCAACGGCCTCTGCTCCCTGGCCGCGATCGTCTTTCTGATCGTGCTGCTTGTAGGGGAAGGGACGAAGGGACCCGATCCTTTGAGGGAAGACCGGCCGGCCTGATTGCCGAGCTGCGGCGCGCGAACCGGCCGTCCGCGTCGGGACCGAGCAGGGTGTCGTCAGCCCGCCGTCGCCACACCCTCCCGACTCTTCATCAACGGCTGGATGCGGGTGCCGAATTTCTCGGTGCCCTCGATGAAGTCGTCGAAGGTGAGGAGGACGCCGCCGGTATTCGGCACCGTCGCCATCTCGTCCAACATCCGGGCGATGCTCTCATAGGAGCCGACCAGGGTGCCCATGTTGAGGTTGACCGCGCTCTCGCGGTCGGCGAGCTGGCGGACGTTGGTGGTGGTGGAGGTCTTGTCGGCCGCGCCCTGCGCGCCGAGCCAGGCGACCGCCTCCTCGTCGACGCCCTCGCGATAGGAGATCCATTTCTCCATCGCCGCCTCGTCCGTCTCGTCGGCGATGACCATGACGAGGACGTAGATGCGGACGTCGCGCCCGGTCTTGGCGGTCGCGGCCATCAGGCGATCGTTGTTGGAGGCGAAGGCGGTCGGGGTGTTGACGCCCCTGCCGAGGCAGAAGGCGTAATCCGCATATTTCGCCGAGAAAGCGAGGCCTTCGTCGGAGCTGCCGGCGCAGATGATCTTCATGTCGCCCTCCGGCAGCGGCCGGACGCGGCAATCCTCCATCTGATAATAATCGCCCTTGAAGTCGGAGACTCCGGTCGCCCACAATTCGCGCAGGATATGGGCATATTCGCCGAGCATCTGGTAACGGTTGCGGAAATGCTCGTCGCCCGGCCACAGCCCCATCTGGCTGTACTCCGGCCGCTGCCAGCCGGTGATGAGGTTGAGTCCGAAGCGGCCGTGGCTGATCGAATCGATCGTGTTGCACATCCGCGCGCAGAAAGCGGGCGGGATGACCAGGGTCGGGCAGGTCGCGTAGATTTTGATCTTCTCCGTGACGGCGGCGAGAGCGGCCATCAGGGTGAAGCTTTCGAGATTATATTCCCAGAATTCTGTCTTGCCGCCGAAGCCCCTGAGCTTGATCATCGAGAGGAGGAAGTCGACGCCGTAGCGCTCGGCGCGCTGGGCGATCTCCTTGTTGAGGTCGAAGCTCTGAATATATTGCGGCGAATTTTCCGAGATCAGCCAGCCGTTATTGCCGATCGTGACGAAGATGCCGACTTCCATGGTTCAGCTCCTTAGGAATTCGAGAACGAGGCGATTGAAGGTCGCGGGATCGGTGACATTGCAGGCATGGCCGCCCCAATCCATCAGCGCCACCGCGCCTCGGGCAAGCCGATCCGCATAAGCCGGCGAGCAGGTCCAGGGAACGAGCATATCGTCCTTCGCCGCGACCGCCAGCACCGGAATGCCGATCTCGCCGAGCCGGTCGTCGATATCGAAAGCCTGGAGGGCGGCGATCCGCGCCTCCATCGCCTCGGCGCCGGGAAAGTGGGCGAGCTGGCTTTCGAGCTCGCGGTCGAGCTCGGGTGTGTGCTCGGAGATCCAGGTCGCCGGGAACAGGAAGAGCGGCTGGGCGCGCAGATAGGCGCGCGGGCCGCCGTCGCGCAGCAAAGCGAGCCGCGCCTCGAAGCAGCGGGCGAAATGCGGGTCGAGCCGGGACCAGCCGTTGACCGCCACCAGGCTCGCCAGCCGCTCCGGCGCGCGAAGCGCCAGCGTCAGCCCGATCGCGGCGCCGGCCGCATGGCCGATGAAATGGGCGCGCTTCAGGCCGAGGCCGTCGATCAGCGCCAGCACGTCGTCGGCCATATCCTCGACCGTCAGATTGCGGGGCAGCGCGCGGTCGCTGCGGCCGGTGCCGCGATGGTCGTAGAGGATCACCCGGTGCCGCCGCGCCAACGCCGCAAGGTTCGGCGTCCAATAAGCGCCGGAGCCGCCGAGGCCCGCCGACAGGATGAGCGGCGGCGCGCCCGCCGGCCCATGCTCCTCGAAATAGAGCCCTGCGATCAACCGCCGCCGCCGAGATGGGCGACGCTGGCGATCTCGACCAGCAGGCCCGGCTTCACCAGCCCGCACTGGATGCAGTAGCGCGCCGGCTTGGCGCCGGGAAAATAGTCCGCATAGACCGCGTTCATCGCGGGATAATCGGCCCAATCGGTGAGAAAGATGTGGTTGAACGCGACGTCTGCCATAGTGGCCCCGGCGGCTTCGAGCGTGATCCGGATCGTCTCCAGCACGTGCCGCGTCTGCGCCTCCGCATCGCCGGGATGAAGCACCGTCCCGCCCGGGCCCAGCGCCAGCGTTCCCGAGACGTAGACGATGTTGCCGGCTTTGGTCCCGGCCGAATAAGGCGCGATCGGCGTCGGGAATTGCGGCGGGTTGATCGATTCGAACGGCATCAGATTCTCCTGTCGTCAATGGCTCTCATTCGGCGATCTGGCCGAAGGCGCCGCAGAAATCGGCGACGGTCGAGACCCAGCCGAAGAAGGTCTCGACATTGTAGACCGTCGCCTGCTGCAGGAATTCGGGGCCGGCCTGGTGGGTCGCGTCCTCCAGCATGATTCCGAAATATTCGAGGAAGAAGCCGTCGCGCAGCGTCGATTCGACGCAGACGTTGGTGGCGATGCCGACGAAGACGAGGTTGCGGATGCCGCGGGCGCGAAGCAGGCTGTCGAGCTGCGAGTTGAAGAAGCCCGAATAACGCGGCTTATGGAGGCAGATGTCGCCGGGCTGCGGGGCGAGCCCCTCGACCAGCTCGTAATCCCAGCCACCGCGTGCGAGCAGCTTGCCCTGCAGCTCGGGCCGCGCGCGCATGGTCTTCAGGGCATTGGACTTATGGAAGTTGGGCGAGCCTGGGCCGCCGGCCTCGACATAGTCGGCGTCCCAGCCGTTCTGGAAATAGATCACCGTGACGCCGGCGCGGCGGGCGACTTCAAGGACGCCCTTGGTGTTTTCAATCACGCGGGCCGCGCCGGAGATATCGAAACCGGCCAGGTCCAGATAGCCGCCCGGCGATGCGTAGGCGTTTTGCATGTCGATGACGATGACGGCGGTCTTGACCGGATCGATCTCGATGGGTTCGGGCCGGGCCGGCAGGACGATGGTTTGCGAAGGCATTGCGGCTGCACTGATTGTTGAACGGCCGACCATGGACATTGGCGGCGTGAACGCCAAGCGCTTCGTTCCGAGCGGGGTCGAAATCACTTTCGCCAAAAAAACAGGCGAACGCCGACCTGCGGCCAGGTGAATTCAGTTAAGTTTCAAATCGGCCAAGACGTCACACGCCCACCCTGGGCATGGAGGATGGATTGGGGGTCGTCAGCGCGGCAAGCGAGCGCCTAGTCTGTTCGCTTCGCCGCGCGGCCGAGTATGGGTAGTTGATTATGGGAGATGCGGTTCGGTTCCTGTTGGA
>JAQGLF010000083.1 GCA_028293025.1 Alphaproteobacteria bacterium | reverse complement strand
TCAGCGAGGTCATCACCGTGCGCGGCAGCGTCTCGTTGACCGAGAGGTCGACGATGCCGCGCATGTCCATCTGGCGGTATTTGCGCATATTCTCGCGGATGCGGTCGTCGATGACGATCTTGTCGTTAATCGAATAGCTGACGACGGTGAGGACGGCGGCGACGATGGTGAGATCGAATTCCAGCTGCGTCACCGCGAAGAAACCCAGCGTCATCAGCACGTCGTGGCCGATGGAGACGAAGGTCGAGAGGCCGAACTGCCATTCGAATCGGAACCAGCCGAAAATGGCGATGGCGAAGACGGCGACGAGGACGGCGAGAATGCCGTTGCGGATCAGCTCCCCGGACACCTTACCGGACACGGAATCGGTCTTGCCGAAGGCGACGCCCGGATATTTCGCCTGCACCGCGGCCTCGACCTTGTTGACCATGGCGTTGCTCGCGCCGGGATCGCTGCTCTTCGGCGCCGGCAGGCGGATCGCCACGGCCCTCGGATTGTCGGTATAGGGGGAGAGGCTCGCCTCACCGACACCCTGCTGGTCAATGGTGCTGCGCAGGTCGCCAAGCGGCGGCGGCTGCTTGAACGTCGCTTCGATGCTGAGGCCGCCGACGAAATCGACGCCGAGGTTCAGCCCCCGCGTCACCGTCGCAAATACGGCGACGACGGTCAGCAGCGCGGTGAGGCCGAACGCCCAGGCACGAAGGCGGACGAAGCCGATATTGGTGTTGTCGGGAACGAGCTTGAGGAGGCGCATGACGATTCTCGACTAAATATGAAGCTCGGCGGGACGGCGCCGCCGGATGTAGCCCGCGGTCAGCATGCGGGTGAAGGTGACGGCGGTGAAGACCGAGGTGCAGATGCCGATCAGAAGCACGACTGCGAAGCCCTTGATCGGTCCGGAGCCGAGCAGCAGCATGACGATGCCGGAGATGGCGTGGGTGGCGTTCGCTTCGAAGATGGTGCGGCTCGCTTCCTTATAGCCGAGCTCGACCGCCATG
Organism: Alphaproteobacteria bacterium; assembly: GCA_028293025.1. Taxonomy (GTDB): domain Bacteria; phylum Pseudomonadota; class Alphaproteobacteria; order Sphingomonadales; family Sphingomonadaceae; genus Allosphingosinicella. The sequence continues at coordinate 2,031 of JAQGLF010000083.1, read as the reverse complement.
ACGACGTTGCGGCCCCGCCGCAATTCCTCGCGGATGCGCTCGTTGATCAGCACGTTGGCGTCGACCGCGGTGCCGATGGTGAGAACGAAGCCCGCGATGCCGGGAAGGGTCAGGGTCATGGCCAGCATCCCCATCACCGCGAGGATGACGAAGATGTTCAGGATCACTGCAATGTTCGCGTAGATTCCGAACCGGCCGTAGGTAACCAGCATGAAGACGATGATCGCGACCGAGGCGATCACCGAGGCCAGGATTCCGGCATGGATCGAATCCTCGCCGAGCTGCGCGCCCACCGTCCGTTCCTCCACCACCTTCAGCGCCACCGGCAGGGCGCCGGACTGAAGCGCGATGGCGAGCTGCTGGGCGGAATCGACGGTGAAGCTGCCGTGGATCGAGGCGGCGCCGCCGAGGATCGGCGTCTCGATGTTCGGCGCCGAAAGGACGACATTGTCGAGGATGATGGCGAACGGCTTGCCGACATTGTCGCGGGTGACGTCGGCGAAGCGCTTGCCGCCCTCGCCGTTGAACTCGATCTCGACCTCGGGATCGTTATTCTGCCCGTAGCCCTGCTTGGCCTTGGTCAGCTGCGAGCCGTTGATGATCGCCCGGCGCTGCACCGCGATCGGTGCGCCATTCTCATATTTGAGGATCTGGCTGCCGATCGGCGCGCGGCCGGAAGTGAGCTGGTCCTGGGTGACGTTCAGGTCGACGAGCTTGAATTCGAGATGGGCGGTGCGGCCGACCAAGGCCTTCAGCGCGGCCGGATCCTGGAAGCCGGGCACTTCGACCAGGATGCGGTGCGAACCCTCGCGGGTGACCGCCGCCTCGCGGGTGCCGAGCGCATCGATGCGCTTGCGCACGACGTCGGTGGCGCCTTTCATCGCCTCGTCGATGAAGGCGTTGATGCCGCCCCGGGTCGGAGTCATCACCACCCGATTGCCGTCGACGACATTGACGTCCCAGTCGCGCTGGCCGGAGGCGACGCCGGTCGTCTGCCGGCGGGCGATCTCGACGGCGGCATCGACCTGAGCGGGGTTGCGCACGAAGAAGGTCAGCGAGCCGTTGTTGGTCGAGACGTCGCCGATGTCGATCGGCGTCGCGGCGCGGCTCAGCGCCGAGCGCATCGTCTCCTCCATGCCTTCGACCCGCGTCTTGGCGACGTCGTTCACGTCGGCCTCGTACAGGAGGTGGCTCCCGCCCTGAAGATCGAGGCCGAGGCTGATCCGCGGCATGGAGCCGAGACCGAAACGATTGGCATTGCCTTCGCCGATCAGGCTCGGGATCGCGAAGAAGACGCCCAGCGCGAGCGCGAAGCTGATGGCGAGACGCTTCCAGCGTGGAAAATCGAGCATGAGATCAGTCGTTCGCGGCTTTGGTGCCGGTCGGGCGGACGTCGCTCAGCATCGTCTTGATCACCCGGTGGCGCTGGCCGGACGAGAATTCGACCTCCACCTCGGCGCCGTCGACCTTGGTCACCTTGCCGATATGGCCGCCGCCGGTGACGACCTCGTCGCCTTTCTTCACCGCTTCGATCTTCTGCCTCAGGCGCTTCACCGCCTGCTGCTGCGGCCGCAGCAGCAGCAGATACATGATCAGGAAGATGAGGATCCAGGGCGTGAACTGGAGGAGGCCGACCATTCCAGAGGAGGCGCCGGCAGTCGCGGAGGAAGAGAACATTGACAGACAAACCTGATGGGCGGCTCGCGCGGGGGGCGCGTCCGAAGCGGGCCGGCGACTATCACGGCAGCACCGCCTTGTGCAAGGCGGCGGGCGCATTGCCGGCCCCAAATCGGGCGGATGGCTCGGGTCGGACGGTGACGGCCGGGGTTGATGTCGATCAAGGCTCCGCACCCGATTTCCCAGTAATCCGCAGAGGCTGACGGGCGGCGGATCGACCCGCCGGAAGCGCTTATTCGGGCTTTTCAGCGGGGCAAGAGAGGATTAATCTGGCAGGCGGGGGTAAGTTCTGCCGTGAGATGAGGGAGAGCAAGATGGGGAAAGCACTGGCATGGATTGCGGCGGCGGCGGCGT
>JAQGLF010000065.1 GCA_028293025.1 Alphaproteobacteria bacterium | reverse complement strand
CGTCGATGATTACGGCTTCCTGCCGTGCTGCCGGGATGCAGTGGACGCATTCCGGGAGCGGCGGGGAATAAAGGAGCCGATCGAATGGATCGACTATAGCGGCATCTGGTGGCGCAAGGGCCAATGAGCCTCGTCTCCGTTGTCATGCCGGTGCTGGACGGCGCGCTTCATCTCGCCGAAGCGGTCGATTCGATCCTCGCACAGACTCATGACGAGCTCGAGCTCGTGATTGTCGACGACGGCTCGAGCGACGCCACGCCCGAAATCATCGCCTCCTATGCGGGGGCGGATCCACGTGTCCGCCCGCTCTATTTGGAGCGCAACCCTGCTCTGACCAGCGGGGCGCGCGCCGCCAATGCCGGCATTGCCATCGCCCGGGGGGAATGGATCGCGCGAATGGACCATGACGACGTCGCCTATCCGCGACGGCTTGCCGCACAGCTCGCCTTGCTGCGCGAGCAGGAGCTCGACGCATGCGGCGGCAAGGCGGTCGCTTTCGGCGAAGACAAGGAACGGGTCTTCTGGTTTCCGGAACGCCACGACGCACTTGAGCGCGAGCTCGTCTTCCGGGTCGGCATTCTCCATCCCACGATGGTCGCGACCGCGGAGTTGATGCGCAGGCTCCCCTATGACGAGCGCGCCAGCCACGACGATTATGAGTGGCAGACTCGCGCCGCCGCCTGCGGCCGCCTCGGCAATTGCGCCGAGATAGTGCTGCGCCATCGCGTCCATCCCGGCCAGTCCAACGTCGTTCATCGGACCCTGTTCGGGCGCGACCTGCGCCAGTATCGTTTCCGCCACTTCTATCGCCTGTTTCCGAAGACCCCCGCAGCCGAATATCAGATCGTCAATGCACTGGCGGAGCGGGGCCGGCTGGTAAGCCGCGCCGAACTGGAGGTGGCGGGCGCCTGGCTGGCGCGGCTCGCCGACCTTCCGGATCCCGCCCTGCGGGGTCAGATGGCGAAGAGATGGGAGAATGCGTGCGACAAGGCAGATCTGCCGGACATCGACGATTTGCGAAGCCATTTCGCCGCGCTGATCCGGGCGGGTGAGGAAGAAGATTAGCCGGGAGTGCGGGCTTCAACCGGATTGGCCGGGGGCAGCCGGAACCTAGCCGATGTCGCCGAAGCCGGCATAGCCCTTGCCGTCACGGCTCTTGTCGAGCTCGCGCACCGCTTCCTCGGCCGCGTCCTCGAGGGCATTATGGCCCTCGGCGCCTTCCGGAGGCGGCGTCTTTTTCGTCTCGTCCGGGCGCTTCTCGCCGGCCACGATCAGCCGCTCTTATGCTCCGGCTTCCCCTTGCGCTTGGTGGAAGCCATTTTCTCGAGCTCCTTCGCGCTCATCGACTCCGCCATCTGCTTCGACGGCCCCTTGAGCTTGCTCTTGGGCGTGTCGCCGCGCTTGGCGGAAAGGGCGGCGCCGGCAGCCTTTTGCTGCGCTTTCGATTTGGCAGGCATGTCCCGTCTCCTCTAAGGGCTTGCGCGACTGGAACCCGCGGACAAATCGCGCGGTTCCGTGAACTTCAGGCAACGGAGATGCGGCTCACATGGACGAAGTGGAATGGTGGGAGTTCGACTCCGCGAAACAGCTGGCCGAGCAGGCGGCGGGCGACATCGGCTTCGTGATCGAGACCGCGATCGAGGCGCATGGCGGCGCGCGCGTCGCCCTGCCGGGTGAGGACGGTCTGGCGCCGGTCTTCTCGGCGCTGGCGAAAGCGAAGGGGTTCGACTGGTCGAAAGTGTCGCTGCTGCCCACCGCCGACCGGCTGGTGCCGCTGGCGGGTGGGGAGAGCGTCCATCACCGGCTCGACGGCTGGTTCGCCGCCAGGGGTGCCGAGATATTGAGCCTCGTCGACGAATCGGCGCTGGCCGATCCGATCGAAGCGGCGCGGCTTGCCGACGCGCGGCTGTCGCTGCTGCGCTGGCCGCTCGATCTGGTCTGCCTCGGCGTGAATGCCGACGGCGGCACCGCCGGCCTCCGCCCCGGCCCCGACCTCGACCGCGCCCTGAACGCGCCGCGCGAGCGCCGCGCCGCCGGCATCCGCAGTCCGGAAGGCGATCTCGTCACCCTCACCGCGCCGACGCTGACGGCGGCGCGCGCGGTGATGATCGTCATCACCGGCGCCGGCAAGCGCGCCTTGCTGGAACAGGCGATCAAAGAAGGCCCGCTCTCCTCGCGCCCGATCGGCCGCCTTCTCGCGACGATCGAGTCGCCGATCGACATCTTCTGGACGGCGGAGGAGCAGGCTTAAGCTCGGTTCGTTCGGATTGGATCTCACGCACGGGGGCCAGCTATGTCAGTTCGCTGAGGTCGAGAGCCTCCAATAGGGTGGCCCGCGCGGTCTCCATCCGGCGCCACATGTCCGGCTCGCGCAGATCCTCGGGCGCGATCCGTTCGGGCCAGGTCGCTTCCACGATGCCTGCAAGCCGGTCGATTTTCGCTTCATCCGCCAGAAAGCGCGGATCGATCGCCTCAGGCTCCGCCACCACCCGCAGGCGGAGGCAGGCGGGGCCGCCGCCATTGGCCATCGACTGGCGGACGTCGACGACGAACAGCCGCCGGATCGGGCCATTGCCCGCGACCATCTCCTCCAGCCAGCGCCACACCGACGGCGTCTCCCGCGCTTCCTCGGGCAGGATCAGGGCCATTGTTCCGTCGACCAGGCTGACGAGCTGGGCGTTGAACAAATAGCTGCCGATCGCATCGTCGAGGCTGACAGCCTTCGCCGGCACCTCGACGATCTCGACCTCCGGCACCAGCCGGCGAAGCTCGGCGTAAAGGCCCGGCGCGTCCTCGAACGCCTGCTCGTGGGCGAAGAGGACATTCTCGTTGGCCACCGCGACCACGTCGTTGTGGAAGGCGCCGGCCGCGACCGCCTCCTCCGATTGGGCGGCGAACAGGATGCGCGCGGGGTCGAGGCGGTGAAGGCGGGCGACGGCCCGGCTCGCTTCCTCATGCTGGCGGACCGGATAGGCGCCGCCCCTGCGGCCGTAGACGAAGATCTCGACGCCCGGCGCATCGTGGCGCGGGGCGAGCCGCATATGATTGGCGGCGCCCTCGTCGCCGAAGCCCGGCACCGGCGGATGGACGGCGAAATGCGTGCGGTCGGCGAAGGCGAGGCGGAGCTGGGCCAGCGTCTCCGGCCATTCGTGGCTGCGATGGGCCATCGTCTGGAGGTTGGCGACGGTGAGATGGCAGCGGCCGTCGGCGCAGTCGGACGCGGGGGAGATGGTCGCGGCATTGGCCGCCCACATCGACGAGGCGGAGAAGGCCGCCGGGCGCAGCGCGGCGGGCGCCCCCTCCGCGTCGGTGCCGAGCGCGGCCAGCCAGGCCCGGTCTGGCCGGCGCTGCGGCACGAACAGGCCCTGGTTCAGCCCGAGGCGCAGATTGTGGCGCATCTTCGCCAGCCCCTCGAGCGCCGCCGCGCGCGGATGCGAGACGTTTCCCTTGCTGGTCGCCGAAGCGACGTTGCCGAGGCTGAGGCCCGCATAATTGTGGCTGGGCCCGATGATGCCGTCGAAATTGATCTCGACCAGCGCCATCAGCGCTGCACCGCCAGCACTTTGTCCCCCGCTTTGACGCCGAGCCGGGACGCCGCGCCGGCATCGAGGACGATGCTG
>JAQGLF010000063.1 GCA_028293025.1 Alphaproteobacteria bacterium | reverse complement strand
AGGGCTCGGTGGCGAAATTGTGGATCGGCCTGCTGTTGCTGGCGCTGATCGCCGGCGCCGTCGCCTGGATCGGCACCGCCGGCCAGCAATGGGCGCGGACCGCCTCCGGGCTTCAATATCGGGTGGTGAAGGACGGGCAGGGGGCAGCCGCCACCGCCGAGGATTTCGCGATTCTCGAATATACCGGCCGCCTCCAGGACGGCACGATCTTCGATTCCAATGTCGGCAAGCAGCCGGCGGTGCTCCCGGTGCGGCCCGGCGGGCTGATCGCGGGCTTCTCCGAGGGCCTGCGGATGATGAAGAAGGGCGGCGTCTACAAGCTGCGCATCCCCGGCAAGCTCGGCTATGGCGAGCACGGCCAGCCGCCCGCCATCCCCCCCAATGCGACGCTCGATTTCGACATCAAGGTGCTCGACGTCGTTCCCGAGGAGACGCTGCGGGCGATGATGATGCAGCAGCAAATGCAGCAGCAGGCCCAGGGCCAGGGGCAAGGCCAGGCACCGCCGCCCCAGTGAGGACGGACGGGCGGCCCGGCGAACCGGGGCTCTTTGCTCAGGGCTTCGCCGCTTGTTGCGGCCGCAGCGACACGCCGGCCCGGCCGCCGCGCAGGGCGCTGAACCAGGTGATCGGGTTCAGCCATTTCGACGAGCCGTCATAGGAAAAGGTGATGAACTCGGCGCGGCCGCCGATATTCTCCCACGGCACCGGGCCGCCGAGCCCCTGGTCGGCGGCCGGGACGCGGCTGTCGGCCGAATTGTCGCGATTGTCCCCCATCAGGAAGACGCGGTCGGCGGGGACGGTGACCGGCCCGTAATTGTCCTCAGGCCCCGGGCCCTCGTCGATCGTGTCGTAGACGCGGCCGTTGGGCAGGGTCTCGCGGAAGACCGGGAGGCGGCAATAAGGACGGTCGCCCGGGCCGGTGACGCGGTCCTCGCCGTAATTGTCGTTGCACGGCAGATTGTCGTCGATCGGGATCATCGTCGCCGGCCGCGCCTCGCGCTTCACCGGCTTGTCGTTGATGAACAGCTGGCCGTCGACCATCCGGATCGTGTCGCCGGGCAGGCCGATCACCCGCTTGATATAGTCGGAGGTCTCGTGCGGCGGGGTCAGGATGACGACGTCGCCCCGCTCCGGCATGCGGCCGAACAGCCGGCCGTGCATCTCCGGGAAGACGTGGAAACTCGGGCTCACCCACGACCAGCCATAGGGATATTTGGTCACCACCAGCCGGTCGCCCTTGAGCAGCCCCGGCATCATCGATTCGGAGGGGATGTAGAAGGGCTTGGCGATGAAGGAGTGGAAGGCGAGCACGGCGAGGACGAGCCAGAAGATCGCCTTCAGCTCCGCCCACCAGTCGGTGTCCTTTTTCTTCGTCGCGCCGGTTTCGGCGCCGGCGCCAGGGGGAGTCGCGGCGGGAGCGGGAGCTGTGCTGTCGTTCGGCTGGTCGGTCATCGGCAATGCGGGATCGTTAGGGTCCGGACCCGTAATCGGCAACGGCCATGACGAGGCGGAGAGGCGGTCAGGGCCAGGCGCGAGGAGAGTGGCGCGGGACTGCGGGCCCGATCGCTCCCCCGGAGCGATCTGCTTCGTGCGGGGCACGAAGCACCCGCCGTCCAGCGCCACTCGATGCTCGATGCATCGTGACCGACGAGCAACGCCGCCATGGCCGTCTCTCCGCCTCGCCGCTTGCGGTCACCCGGAGAAGGGCACCGGCGGCGTCGCGGCGCTTGTGCGGGCAACCAGCCCGCCCTGCACACCACTCCTTGCCGGTGCCCTTCTCCGGGCGATCCTGGCCATTGCCGATTACGGGTCTGGACCCTCATGCTCACCCTGTGCTCCTTGGATGGGGGACGGCGGTGATGACGACGAATGCCAGGGCGAAGGGATGATCGTCGGTCATCGTCAAATGTACATCCGCGAAGTGGCCTTCCGGGGTCATTGCGTCAAGCCTTGCCCTGGCGCCGCCGCCCAGCGCCAGCGTCGGCGCGCCCGAGGGTGCGTTGACCACGCCGATGTCGCGCATGAAGACGCCGCGCCTGAAGCCGGTGCCGACCGCCTTGGAGAAAGCCTCCTTGGCGGCGAACCTTTTCGCATAGGTGCCGGCGCGGGTCAGCGGCCGCCGCTCGGCCCTGGCGCGCTCGGTCTCGGTGAAGACGCGGCGGATGAAGCGGTCGCCGAAGCGGTCGAGCGATTTCTGGATCCGCTCGATGCTGCACAGGTCCGAGCCGATGCCGAGGATCATGACGGCTCCCCCAAGCCGTCACCCCGGCGGAGGCCGGGGTCTCGGCGAGGCGCGCCGTGACTCCCGGTCCTGAGATCCCATGACGGGGCCCCGCCGTCCCCCGGACGGCGGGATGGGGGCCCCGTCATTCCGCCGGGATGACGGGATGGGGTCACCGCGCTTCGCCCATCAGCGCCCGCATCCGGCGCACGCTCGCGTCGAGGCCGATGAAGAGCGCCTCGCCGACCAGGAAATGGCCGATATTGAGCTCCCTTATCTGCGGGATGGCGGCGACCGGCACGACGTTGTCGAAATTGAGGCCGTGGCCGGCATGGGGCTCGATGCCGTTCTTCGCCGCCAGCGCGGCGGCGTCGGCGATGCGGCGGAGCTCGGCGGCGCGCGCTTCCCCTTCCAGATGGGCGTAACGGCCGGTGTGGAACTCGACCACCGGCGCCTTGAGCCGGATCGCCGCCTCGATCTGGCGGGCGTCGGGCTCGATGAACAGGCTGACGCGGATGTTGGCCTCGGCGAGCCGCGCCACGAAGGGCCGGAGGTGATTGTCCTGCCCGGCGGCGTCGAGGCCGCCTTCGGTGGTCCTTTCCTCTCTTTTCTCCGGCACCAGGCAGGCGGCATGGGGACGGTGGCGGAGCGCGATCTCCAGCATCTCCTCGGTCGCCGCCATTTCGAGGTTGAGCGGGATTTCGAGCCGCGCCATCAGCGCCGAGATGTCCTCGTCACGGATGTGGCGGCGGTCCTCGCGCAAATGGGCCGTGATGCCGTCGGCGCCCGCCTCGGCCGCTGCGAGCGCCGCCTTCACCGGATCCGGATGATCGCCGCCGCGCGCATTCCTTATGGTCGCGACATGGTCGATATTGACGCCGAGGCGGAGGTGGCCCGTCACGCCCTCGCGACTTCGCTCGGAACAGGCGCCTTGCGGCTCCCCGGCTTCTCCGCCGGCAGCGCCGCCAGCTCGGGCGGCAAGGCCTGCGGCTCGTAGACCGGGACGTCGAGGCGGATCAGTGGGTAGAACGGGACGCCCAGATCGACGAGGCCGTTCGAGCGGTCGACGAGCGCGGCGGCGGCAACGACCTGGCCGCCCGCCGCCGCCACGGCCTTGATCGCCTCACGCGAGCTGAGGCCGGTGGTGACGACGTCCTCGACCAGCAGCACTTTTTGTCCGGGCTCGATGCGAAAGCCCCGCCGAAGCTCGAAAATGCCGGCGGGACGCTCGAGAAACACGGCCTCCAGCCCGAGCGAACGCCCGACTTCGTGGCCGATGATGATGCCGCCCATGGCCGGCGACACGATGATGGAAATTCCGCCTTTCACGTCCAGCGGCAGCGAGTGCGCCAGCGCGGAGGCGAGGCGAGAGGCGCGGGCGGGGTCCATCAGCACGCGCGCGCATTGCAGATAACGCGGGCTGTGGAGGCCGGAGGAGAGGATGAAATGGCCTTCCAGCAGGGCGTCGGCGGCACGGAACTCGGCGAGGATCTCGTCTTCGGTCATGTCGGCTCACCCCGAAGGACTGCGGTCGGCGCCTGATAGGGCGGCCGCAAGGGGCCTTCAAGCACCTGCCGAAAAAGCCGGAAAGGGGCGCTTGAGGAGAGGAGGCCGCCTGCCTATAAGCGCGCCGATCCGCCGCTCAGGCGCGCTCGTTCGTCCCGCTCCGTCCGGAGGTCTCCAAGGGGTTTAGATGAAGACTCTCGACAAGCTTTTCATCATGGCCGCGGCGCTCATCATGGCTCCGGCCGCCGTGCTCGCGCAACAGGCCATGCCGGCCGCCGGCGGGCCCACCGCGGCCGCAGCGCAGGGCAAGGCGGCGCCCGCGACCGACGCGATCAGCGCCCGCTCGCAGGCGGCCCCCGCCTCGCCGGACCAGGCGAGCGGGCCGAACATGGCGACCGGCGCCGAGCCTTCCAACGCCCAGGTCGCGCAGAGCAGCATGGCGAGCCGGGCGACGCCGACGCCGGGCATCGGCCAGCCCGACGGCCGCGCCCATCTCCAGGAGCAGTTCACGCCGATCGGCCAGGAGGCCGCCTGGTTCCACAACACGATCCTGATGCCGCTAATCACGTTGATCTCCGCCGTGGTCCTGTTCCTGCTGCTGTTCGTGGTCATCCGCTTCCGCCGCAGCGTCCATCCGGTGCCGTCTCGCAACACCCACAATACCGTGCTCGAGATCGTCTGGACCCTGGTCCCGGTGCTGATCCTCGTCGCGATCGCGGTGCCGTCGATCCGGCTCCTCGCCCACCAATATTCGCCGCCCAAGGCCGACCTCACGGTCAAGGTGACCGGCAACCAATGGTATTGGACCTATTCCTATCCCGACAATGGCGGCTTCGAGATCGTCTCGAACATGCTGTCCGAGGCCGACGACAAGAAGCGGGGAGAGCCGCGCCTCCTCGGCGTCGACGAACGGATGGTCGTTCCCGCCGGCGCGGTCGTGAAGCTGATCGTGACCTCGTCCGACGTCATCCACAGCTTCGGCGTGCCCTCCTTCTGGGTGAAGATGGACGCGGTGCCCGGCCGCCTCAACGAGACCTGGTTCAAGGTCGACCGGCCCGGCCTCTATTACGGCCAGTGCTATGAGCTTTGCGGCGCCCGCCATGCGTACATGCCGATCGCGGTCGAAGTGGTGAGCCCGGCGCAATATGCGGCCTGGGTCGCTTCGAAGGGCGGTACCATGCCTGGCGCGAAGCCCGCCAAGCCGCTGCCGGACTCGACCGCCGCCTCGCCGGTCACCAATCCGCAGCCGGCGGGCACGACCACCGCTCCCGCCGGCGGCACCTCCGCCACTCCGACCCCGACCAACGTCTCTGCTGGAACCGCCCGACCGACCGGCACCAGCCAGAGCCAGGCCACCAGCCGCGGAATTTGAGATGACCGACACGACCGCCAACAACCTTCATTTCGAGGCGCACGGCGCCCACGACCATGACGCGGAGCACGTGCCCGGCTTCTTCACGCGCTGGTTCCTGTCGACCAACCACAAGGACATCGGCACGCTCTATCTGCTGTTCGCGATCATCGCCGGGATCATCGGCGGCACCATCTCCGGCCTGATGCGGACCGAGCTGATGCATCCGGGCATCCAGTATCTGCAAATCTGGGCCGGCCGTGGCGCGACGATGGACGAGGCCAACCACCTCTGGAACGTGCTGGTCACCGCGCACGGCCTGATCATGGTCTTCTTCATGGTGATGCCGGCGATGATCGGCGGCTTCGGCAACTGGTTCGTGCCGCTGATGATCGGCGCGCCGGACATGGCCTTTCCGCGGATGAACAATATCAGCTTCTGGCTGCTCGTCCCCGCCTTCCTGCTGCTGCTCGGCTCGACCCAGGTGCCGGGCGGCACCGGCAACGGCGCCGGCACCGGCTGGACCGTCTATGCGCCGCTCTCGACCAGCGGCTCGTCGGGCCCGGCCGTCGATATGGCGATCTTCTCGCTCCACCTCGCCGGCGCCTCGTCGATCCTCGGCGCGATCAACTTCATCACCACCATCTTCAACATGCGCGCACCCGGCATGACGCTGCACAAGATGCCGCTCTTCGTCTGGTCGATCCTCGTCACGGTGTTCCTGCTGCTGCTCGCCCTTCCGGTCCTCGCCGGCGCGATCACGATGCTGCTCACCGACCGCAATTTCGGCACCCATTTCTTCGACGCCCAGGGCGGCGGCGATCCGATCCTCTACCAGCACCTCTTCTGGTTCTTCGGCCACCCCGAGGTCTACATCATGATCCTGCCGGGCTTCGGCA
>JAQGLF010000062.1 GCA_028293025.1 Alphaproteobacteria bacterium | reverse complement strand
CTTCGCGTCGCCATCCCGATCCTCAACCTCCACAAGACCCGGCTCAACGACCCGTTCATGTGGTTCATGGGCACCAACGACCAGCCGGGCGACTATCGCCATTCGGGCTGCGCGGGCTGCCATGTCGTCTACGCCAACGACCGCGACCCCAAGCATAGCCTCACCTACGCGCAATTCGGCCGCGACGGTCAGACGGCGACGGTCGATCCGACCATCCGCCACAATGAGAGCGGACATCCGATCGGCCACACCTTCACCCGCGCCATCCCGACCTCGCAATGCATGAACTGCCACATGCACCAGCCCAACATCTTCCTGAACTCCTATCTCGGCTACACGATGTGGGATTACGAGGCCGACGCCGATCTGATGTGGCCAGGGCCGGAGAACCGCCTCCCCGCCCCGCCCGGCAAGGAAGCGACATATCGCAACCAGCATTATCCGACGGCCGCCCAGACTCGCGAGGTGCTCGACCGCAATCCCGAGGGCGCCGCCCCGCGCGGCCTGTGGGGCGACGTTGATTTCCTCCGGCAGGTCCATGACGACGTCAACCCGCTCGCCCGCCACACCCAGTTCGCCGATTATCACGGCCATGGCTGGAACTTCCGCGCCATCTACAGGCGCGACCGGGAGGGCAATCTGCTCGACGCGCAGGGCAAGATCGTGCGGCCCGACGACCCCGAGAAATTCCGCCGGGCTGGCGAGGGCCAATTCGCGCCGCCTGGCGTCAATCCCGGCAAGGCGGTCCATATGATGGACATCCACGCCGAGAAGGGCATGCAATGCGCCGACTGCCATTTCGCGCAGGACAGCCACGGCAATGGCTTCATCTACGGCGAAGTGCCGGATGCGATCGAGATCGGCTGCAAGGATTGCCACGGCACCACGAGCGAGGAGCCGAACCTGCTCACCTCCGGCCCCGCGGCGCCGCCCAAGGGGACCAACCTCGCGCTACTGCGCAACGAGGACGGCCGCCGCCGCTTCGAATGGGTGACCGGCGAGGACGGGCGCCGCGCGCTGATCCAGCGCTCGGTGGTCGACCCGAAGCTCGAATGGCGGGTGTCCCTGGTGCGGGACAGCGTCGATCCGACCAACCCGCATTTCAACCTCAAGGCGGCGCGGGCCAAGCTGATGTCGCGCGACGGGGCAGAGACCGGCCGCTACGTCTTCGGCGCCGGCGTCCCCGAGGCGAAGCTCGCCCACAAACCGGGCGAGATGGCCTGCTTCACCTGCCACCTCAGCTGGACCACCTCCTGCGCCGGCTGCCATCTGCCGATCGAGGCGAACTGGAAGACGGCGATCCACCGCTACGAAGGCGGCGAGACGCGCAACTTCGCCACCTACAATCCTCAGGTCGCGCGCGAGGACATGTTCCAACTCGGCCGGCACATGACCACCAAGGGCAATATCATCGCACCGGTGCGATCAAGCTCGGCGCTGATCCTCTCGTCGACCAACATCAACCGCGAGCGGATCTACGTCCAGCAGCCGCCCATCTCCGGCTCGGGCTTCTCGAGCCAGGCCTTCGCGCCGCATTTCCCGCACACGGTGCGCACCGCCGAGACCAAGACCTGCAGCGACTGCCATCTTTCCGAGAAGAACGACAACAATGCGATCATGGCCCAATTGCTCCTGCAGGGGACCAACTTCGTCAATTTCGTCGGCCTCAACGCCTGGACCGGCCTCGACGGCGGCCTGCAGGCGACGCGGGTCACCGAGTGGGACGAGCCGCAGGCGGTGATCGGCTCCTATCTCCAACGTTACGCTTATCCCGATTACTGGCGGCTCCACGTCGACAGGAACAAGCGCGAGCTGATCAACTGGACCCGCGGCGCGGCCTTCGACAAGAAGCTCTCCGGCGAGACCCACCCGCGCGAGCCCTTCCTCAACGTCGTTCAGGCGACCGGCGGCGCCGTAAGCTGCCTCCAGAATCGCGGCGAATATATGTATGTCGCGGAAGGCTCGGGCGGCTTCCGGGTCTACGACATCGCCAATATCGGCAATAAAGGCGTGTCCGAGAAGATCGTGACCGCGCCTTTCTCGCCACTCGGCCACAATGCCCATGTGGCGACGAAGAATGCGACCTGCATGGCCCTGCCGACCAATCAGCCGATCAACCCGCTGCGCAACACGGCGGCGCTGCGGGCGGCGAACCAGGAGCAGGCCTTCCATCCGATCTACAACTATGCCGTGATCACCGACAGCGAGGAGGGGCTGATCCTCGTCGACATCACCACCTTCGCCGACGGCAATGCGCGCAACAACTTCATCAAGCGCGCGGTGACCTGGAACGAAGGCGGCGTGCTGAACGGCGCGCGGCACGTCACCCTCGCCGGCCATTATGCCTATATCGCCGCCGCGGCGGGGCTGGTGGTGGTCGACCTCGACGACCCGCTCCACCCGCGCCACGTCGCCACCCTCCCGCTCCGCGACGCGCGCGCCTCCGCTTTGCAGTTCCGCTATCTGTGGGTGACCGACGCCGACGGGCTGAAGCTGTTCGACGTGACCCGGCTGGACGCGCCGAAGCCCATCCCTTCCGCCACCGTCCCGCTCGCCGACGCCCGCAAGATCTATGTCGCGCGGACCTATGCCTATGTCGCGGGCAAGCGAGAGGGGCTGGTGATCGTCAACGTCGCCAATCCCGAGCGGCCGATCGTCTACCGCAAGGAGACTTTCGGCGGCCGCATGACCGACGTCGAGGATGTGGTCGTCGCTTCCACCAATGCCTCGCTCTTCGCCTATGTCGCCGACGGGCGGAACGGGATGAAGGTGATCCAGCTCATCTCCCCGGCGAGCCAGCCCAATTTCTACGGCTTTTCGCCGGCGCCGATGCCCGAGCTGATCGCTTGGGCGCGTACGCCGCACCCGGCGCTCGCCATGGCCAAAGGCCTCGACCGCGACCGCGCCGTCGACGAGACCGGCGGCCAGATCGCCGTCTTCGGCCGCGTCGGCTCGAGGCCGTTTACCCGGGCTGAGATGGAGCGGTTGTTCCTGAACACCCGGGGTGTGCCGTGGAAGGTGCGGGATATGGGCACGATGAGCGACTGGGTGAACTAAATCCTCCCCCGGATTTCCGGGGGGGCCATGCGCAGCATGGTGGAGGGGCCTGCTCGGTGCCAAGCCCCTCCACCAGCCTGCGGCTGGTCCCCCTCCCCTGCAAGAGCAGGGGAGGATTATCTAAGCGCGCCCCTTCTCGTCCAGCAGCATCCGCACCAGCGGCTGGAGCTGGGGGCCGTAGGTGGCGAGGATATTGTGGCCGCCGGCCGTGTCGAAATGGGAGACGAGGCCTCCTCCGGTCCAGAGATGGAGGCCGAACCAGGGCGCGTCCGCGATGATCATCGGGCGGCCGTCCGGCGCCTCGGGGTCGATCCGGTCGAGGTCGAGCGCCACCTGCGGCGCCGTCGAGGGGCAGATGGCGAGCGTGGTGCCGGCCCATTGCGTCACCACTGGCCGGTGGAGATGGCCGGCGAGCATCGCGACGACATTGTCCGCCTCGGCGACGACGTCCCACAGCCGCAGCACCCAGTCGGCGTCGGGATTCTCGGTCATCCAGCTGAGGCCGGTCTCGATCGGCGGGTGGTGGAGGGCGATGATCGTCGGCCGCTCCGGCTCCTCGGCGAGCCGCTCGCGCAGCCAGTCCGCGCGGCGCTCGCAGAAGGCGCCGCCGTGCCGCCCCTCCTCGAGCGTGTCGAGCACCAGGATCCGCACCGGATGATCCTCAATCGCATATTGGACGAAGCCGTCCGCTGTCTCCGCCTCCGGGAACCAGGCGAGGAAATCGGCGCGGCTGTCGTGATTGCCGAGCGCGAAATGGACCGGGAAGGGGAGATCGGCGAGGACGTCACGCAGCCTTTCGTAAGAGATTGTGTCGAAACCATCCTCGACGAGATCGCCGGTGGCGAGCAGCAGGTCCGGCCGCGGCGTCATTTCGACGAGCGCCGCCAGCACCGCGTCGAGGCGGCGGCGGTTGAGCTCGTCGGGATCCTGCGGGTCGAAGCCCAGATGGATGTCGGTGATCTGGGCGACCAGCATCAGGGCGCGCCTGCAGCCGCCGCCGGCACGAGCGCAGGCGCCCGCCTCTGTCCCCGCACCTGCTGCCTGATCAGCATCGCCGGCGCCCCCTCGTCGCGATGGTAATCGTGACACATCGCGCAGGTCGACGCCACCGGCTTCGACGTCCGCTCGCCGCCATGGCAGGTCCGGCAGGTGGCGATGCCGGGGATGAGCAGGTCGGAGGCCGATTGCGAGCGGCCGGCGGCGTGGCAACTCGTGCAGCTCTGGGTGGCGTGCGCGCGGTGGTCGAACCAGCCATGGCCGATATAGCGGGTCGGGAAGGCGACCGGGGCGATGCGCCAGGCGAGCGAGCCGGGCGGCGGCGCTTCCACCCGGTGGCAATCGTAGCAGGCGCCGCCGGGCGAGAAGACGGCGCGGATCGCCGCCTCCGCGCCGGGAGCGCCGGCACCGCGGCTGAACTGGATCCGCTCGCGCGCCGTGGACGCGGTGCCCGGCGGGCGGCGGGCGAAGGGCGAGAGGCTGGGCGGTGGCGGCGCGGTCCGGCCGGCATAGAGGGCGCGAAGGTCGGCGATCACCTGCGCCGGATCGCCGTGGCGGAGCGTGCGGATGGTGCCGCCGACGCTGTCGAAGGCGAGATCGTGGCACATGGCGCAATTGCGCTCCATCTCGACCGGGCGGAAGCGGACCCCGTCGGGATTGGCCTGGTGGCAGTCCTTGCATGCCATTGCCGGGCCCATGCCGAGCGTGCGCGCCATTTGCGCGACGCCGCCGCTCGCCCCCAGATGCAAAGCGTGCGGGAATTTGAGGCCGTTATCCTCGCGCGGATGGAGGTCGAGCGAGGCGCGGCGCAGCAGCGGCCGGTCCCCGCGCCAGCCGGCGACGACGAGAGGCTGGAATTGCGGGTGGAGGCGGCCGAAATCGCCGGCATTGCCGAGCCTGGTGTCGGGCAGCTTCGCGTGCAGGTCATTGTGGCATTCGCTGCAGAAATGCTGCGGCGGCGGCGCCATGCGCTGGTCGCCCTGATGCTCGGTGTGGCAGTCGATGCAGCGGCCGGGCGGCAGGTTGAACGCCTGCTTGAAGGCGAGCTGGATGCGGCCCCAGCGGCCGAGGTCCGGCCGGGCGCGGGCGAGGCGGAACGGATCGGCATGGCCGTGAATATCGGTGTGGCAGGCGAGGCAGGCCGTGTCGCGGACCGATTCGAACGGCTTCGCATGGCAGGCGCTGCAATCGTGCTGGAGCGCGGCATGGGCCTGGGAGAGATGGCCGCTCGACCAGATCTCGTCCGCCTGGAAGCGGGCGAAGCGCTCGGTGCGCTGCTGCCGCTCGTAATAGGCGTGGATCGGCCAGGCGAGGCCGATGCCGAGGACGAGCAAGGCGAGCAGCCAGGCCAGCATCCTTTTGCCGGGCATCACCGGGGCGAGGGTGAAGAGCCGCTCGGCGCTCTTGTCGAGCTTCGCCTCGCCTTCGGTGATCCGCTCGACCGCGACCTGGATCTCGTCCGCCTCGGGCGGCGTCGGCATGAAGCGGAGCAGGTGGCTGGCGATGAGGATGTCGCCGCCGGTGCCGAGCTCGATCGTCCCGCTCGCGCATTTGCGGCCGTTGAGCTCGACGGTAAGGCCGGTCTCGACGCGCACGCCGAGGCGCGGCCCGGCGCGCTCGACCACCGCGTGGTGAAGCGCCACCGCAAGGTCGGTGAGGTGGACATCGCTGTCGGGGGCGCGGCCGATGGCGAGCCGGTCGCCTTCCACCCGGGCGGTGCGGACGATCTCCCGCCCCTCGGCGCTGCGGGAGACGGTGCGGAGGAGGAAGGTCATCCCCCGCCTACCAGTAGAAGAAGACGCTGACGATGTGGGCGGCAAGCGCGGCAATCAGTGCGAAGGTCAGGGGCACGTGGACGTAGAGCCAGACCTCGAGCTGGGCCTTCAGCCGCAAATGGCGGCGGATGCGGGCGAGCGCGGCGGCTTTGCGCTCGAGCAGGGCGACGACGGCCTCGAGCGCCTCGCCTCCCGGACCGACGGCCGCGACAAGGCGCGGGCGCAGCAAGGCGAGCGCGCGTGCGGTGCGGCAGCGCGGGCGGCGGCCGGAGAGGCGGCTGAGCAGGCCGCCCTTGAACGGGCTCTCGGCGATCGAGGCGCTGACGATCGCCGTATCCTCATGGCCGAGCGGCTGGGCGCCGAGCTGGAGCTGCCGGTCGAGCTTCATCACCGCGTCGATCATCTGCGGCCGGGTCATCTCGCCGCGGCTGGCGCTGAGCGCCTCGGGCAGGATCGAATAAGCGACGATTCCGTAAATGCCGGAAAGGATGACCAGCATCATCAGCGCATAAGCGAGCGTGTGGACGTTCCAGCCGAACTGGAAGCCGGTGTGGAGCGTGGCGATCACGATCAGCGACAGGCCGAGATAGACATGGGCGCTGGTCCAGCCCTTGAGCGACCAGCGGCCGCGCGTCATCGCCCGTTTGCGGAGACCGAGCATGGTCAGCCAGAGAATCAGCAGGGTGGCGAGCGTGCCGAGCGTGTAGCCGACCCAGCTGCCGCCGCTCGGCCGCGGCTGCACGTCGATAAGGATATATGCAAGGCCGGCGGCGAGACAGAGGAAGAGCGCGATCTTCAGCCAGCGGAAGCCCTTGTGGCGGAGAAAGCCCTCATGGCTGGCGCCTTCGCCGAGCGTGGTGCGGGGGATGGAGCCGGTAGCCACTATGTTGCTGCCAGGCCACTGCTTGTTCCCCGGCGAAAGCCGGGGCCCAGTCGAGCGCCGGTGCCGCTGGACCCCGGCTTTCGCCGGGGAACAGGTTTGGACGTCCTCACCCCTCACCCCCGAGCCGCGCCACGGTCAGGAACTCCTCGGGGGCGACGCGAATGGCGGCGCCGGTAGGGCAGGCGCGAACGCAGGCGGGGCCGCCGTCGATGCCGGCGCACATGTCGCATTTGACCGCGCGCTTCGGCGTCTCCGGCGAGGCGTGCTTGTCGATCCACTTCTTCGGCGGCTCGCCCGGGCCGGGGCCGAGGCCCGCGAGCAGCCAGGCGAGCAGAGGCGGCTTCTTCGGCGGCACCTTCTCCATGCGGATCACGCCGTAAGGGCAGTTCCTCTGGCAATTGCCGCAGCCGATGCAGCTGTCGTCGATGAACACTTCCCCGTCCGGCCCGCGGTGGATGGCGTTGGGCGGGCAGTCGGCCATGCAATGCGGATGCTCGCAATGGCGGCAGGAGGTCGGCACGTGGAGATGGGCAAAGGTCTTGCCCGCCTCGCGGTTGAGCCGCGAGAGGCCTTCGTGGCTGTCGGCGCAGGCGCGCTCGCAATTGTCGCAGCCGACGCAGAGTTTTTCGTCGATCAGCAGGACGTCGGTCGCCTCGCCAATGCCGTTCTCGATCAGGAAGCTTGCCACCGAGGAATAGAGATCGACGACGCCGCCGAAGCTCGCCTTCTTCGCCTCGACGAAATCGTTGAGCGCCTGGCGGCCGGCCATGTCCTGCTTCGCTTTGGCGAGCAAAGCCGGCTTGCGCTCGAGCAGGCGGCGGAAGGCGAGGCCGTCGAGCCGGATCACTTCCGACTTGATCGCGGCACGGACGGTGGCTGTGCGGCGGCCGCCGTCGAGCAGGGCCATCTCGCCGACATAGGAGCCGGCCGGAAGGTAGGAGAGGAAGACCGGCTTGCCGCCGACATCCTTCGCCACCACCATCGAGCCCTGGCGGATGACGAAGATGTCGAGGCCTTCCTCGCCCTCGTTGATGATCGTCTCGCCCGCCTTGACCGCCTTGACCTCGGCCGTCTCCAGCACTTCGGTGAGATCCTCGGGGGTGAGACCGGAGCCGAACATCTGCAGCAGCTGGCGCTCGATCGAGATGCGGGTGACGGCGCGCCGCGCGGCGGGGACGGCGGCCATCAGCCGCAGCGCCGCCATGCGCGGCACCTCGACCAGGATCGAATCCTCGGCGGCGCGGACGGTGGCGCCACGGCGGCGGCCGGAGATCAGGCCGACCTCGCCGAAGATCGAGCCGGCGCCGATCGGGACGGTGATGGAAGGGTCGGCCGCGCTGACCTGCACCGCGACCGAGCCGCCGGCGATGGCGAAGAGCGAGGCGCCGGTATCGTTGCGCTCGAACACCGTCGTGCCGGCCGGGTAGAAGCGCGCCTCGCTGTCGAGCATAAACTCGCGCATCTGCAGCGGCGACATGCCTTCGAGGATGGCGACGTTGGTGCGCAGGAATTCGAGCCATTGCTCGACCGAGCGGCCGCCGGGCAGGCCGCGGAACTTCGCCTCGAGGATCGGCTCGTCGGCGGGCTTCAGATCCGTGTTGCCGTTGATGAACTCGACCACGTCATGGCCCTGGTTCATGCAATGCTTGATCAGCGGATAGCCGGCCAGCGCGCCGATCACATAGATGCCCGGCACGGTCGATTCGAAGCTCGGCGACAGCTTCGG
>JAQGLF010000053.1 GCA_028293025.1 Alphaproteobacteria bacterium | reverse complement strand
GAATGGCATGGACGCGGGCGAGGAGGCGCGGGGCGTCCCCGGCGAGGAGCTGCTCGGCCTTTTCATCATAGTCGAGCGGCCGCGACTTGACCAAAAACGAAGCACCGTCCGCGAGTTCGTCGAGGGTCTTCGCGCGCGGCTTGAGCTCGGCCATGGCCGAAGCGAGGCGCTCGATCTCTGCTCTGCCAAGGGTACGTCCGAGCGAGGCCTCGAGCCGCGGCACCACCAGGCCGGCGAGGCGGCCGTCGCTCGCCTCGCGGATATAATGGCCGTTCAGATTCTCCAGCTTCTTGATGTCGAAGCGCGACGGCGCCTTGCCGACCGCGTCGAGGTCGAACCACGCGATCGCCTGGTCCTTCGAGATGATCTCGTCGTCGCCATGGCCCCAGCCGAGCCGGAGCAGATAATTGAACAAGGCCTCGGGCAGGATGCCGAGCGCGTCGCGATAGGCGTCGACGCCGAGCGCGCCGTGCCGCTTCGAGAGCTTGGCGCCGTCCGGCCCGTGGATGAGGGGGATGTGGGCGTAGACCGGCTCCGGCCAGCCCATCGCCTTGACGATGCCGAGCTGGCGGAAGGCGTTGTTGAGATGGTCGTCGCCGCGGATGACGTGGGTGACGCCCATGTCGTGATCGTCGACCACCACTGCCAGCATGTAGGTCGGCGTGCCGTCCGAGCGGAGCAGGACCATGTCGTCCAGCTCGCTATTCCTGACGGTGACCCGGCCCTGGACGAGGTCGTCGATCGCCGTCTCCCCCTCCCGCGGCGCCTTCAGCCGGATCACGAAGGGCGCGTCGGGTGCGGGCGCTTCGGGGCCGCAGTCGCGCCACCGGCTTTCGAGCCGGAACGGCCGGCGCTCCTTCTCGGCGGCGGCGCGGGCGGCGGCGAGCTCGGCGGACGTCATGTAGCAGCGATAGGCCTGGCCCTTGGCCAGCAACGCCTCGGCGACCTCGACATGCCGGCCTACCCGCGCGGACTGGAAGACGGCGTCCCCGTCCCAGTCGATGCCGAGCCATTGCAGGCCGTCGAGGATGACGTCGATCGCCGCCTGGGTCGAGCGGGCCTTGTCCGTATCCTCGATGCGGAGCAAAGATCGGCCGCCATGATGACGGGCATAAAGCCAGGAAAAGAGGCCCGTCCGGGCGTTGCCGATATGGAGGAATCCGGTCGGGGAAGGCGCAAAGCGGGTAACGACCGCGCGGGACTCATTCTCGGCGCTCAAGCGCGGTTTCTCCAGGGTTGCGGCCGGTGACGGCCGTCGACTGGAGCGCCCCTAGCATAGGGGAGGGGACGCGACAAACGGGGTTGCGGGCGCGGCTGCGGGAGCGGTTCGCGACGCTGTCGAACTGGCTGGAATCGAAAGCGGACGCCGAGCGCGACCAGCTGCCGCTCTGGTTGCCGGTCGGCCTCAGCCTCGGCATCGCCGCTTTCTTTATCCTGCCGGATCGCCATGCCTGGATCGCCTTCCTGCTGGCGGCGGCGTCCTTGTTCTTCGCCTGTCTCGCCGCCGGCTTCGGCACGCGCTGGGGGCGGGCGCTCGCCATCTTCGCGGCGACGGCTCTCGTCGGTGGCGCCGACGCCTGGTGGGAGGCTGACCGGGTGGCGGCGCCGCGGATCGAGGCCGAGAAGGTGGTGCGTTTCCAGGCTGAGGTGGAGAGCGTGGCGCGGGTCGCCGCGGCGGGGAAGGTGCGGTTGGTCATCCATCCGCTGAACGCGCCCGGCCTGCCGCCGCATCTCCGTCTCAACATCGAGGACGACAAGGCGCCGGCGGTCAAGCCCGGCGCGGTGATCGAGACGCGGGCATGGCTGATGCCGCCCGCCAACGCTTCGGTGCCCGACGCCTATGATTTCTCCCGCACCGCCTGGTTCATGCAGATCGGCGGCTCGGGCCGCACGCTCGATCTCAAGGTGGTATCGAACGACGGTCCCGCCGGCTGGCGCGGCTGGATGTCGGGCGTGCGCCAGCGGCTTGGCGACCATATCCGCAAACAGCTCGCGGGCGGCGAGGGGGAGATCGCCGTAGCGCTCGTCAACGGCGACCAGGACGGCATTCCCAAGACCGACGCCGACGCGATGCGCCGTTCGGGCCTCGCCCATCTGCTTTCGGTCAGCGGCCTTCACCTTACCGCCGTCGTCGGCGCGGTGATGCTGCTGACGCTGCGGCTGCTCGCATTGAGCCCGAAGCTGGCGCTCCGCTTTCGCCTCACCCTCATCGCCGCCGGCGCGGGTGCGCTCGCGGGCATCGCTTATACGGTCCTGACCGGCAATCAGGTGCCGACGATCCGCTCCTGCATCGCCTCGCTTCTCATCCTCGGCGGCATCGCGCTGGGGCGCGAGGCCCTCACCCTGCGCCTGGTCGCGACCGGCGCGCTGGCCATCCTCCTGCTGTGGCCGGATTCGCTGGTGGGGGCGAGCTTCCAGCTGAGCTTCGCTGCGATCACCGCGATCGTCGTCCTCCACGATCATCCGAAGATCCGCGCCTTCCTCGCCCGGCGCGAAGAGGGCTTCCCGCTGCGGCTGGCGAGGAATCTGGTCGGCCTGCTCCTCACCGGCCTCGTCGTCGAAGCGGCGCTGACGCCGATCGGACTCTACCATTTCCACCGCGCCGGCCTCTACGGCACCTTCGCCAACATCGTCGCGATCCCGCTGACCACCTTCGTCATCATGCCGGCCGAAGCCCTCGCCTTGCTGTTCGACCTGGCGGGGCTCGGGGCGCCTTTCTGGTGGGTGACCGGCAAGGCCTTGCACTTCCTCCTCGTTATCGCCCACGGCACCGGCGAGGCGCCGGGCGCGGTCGCCTTGTTGCCGGCCATGGCCGACACCGCTTTCGCCCTGATGATCGTCGGCGCCCTCTGGCTCGCTCTGTGGCGGACGAAATGGCGGCGGTGGGGGCTGGTGCCGTTCGCGATCGGCGCGATCTGGGCCTTGTTCAGCCCGCGGCCCGATCTGCTCGTTACCGGCGACGGCCGCCACGTCGCGTTCCTCGGGCCGGACGGAAAGGTCGGCATCCTGCGGACCCGCGCCAAGGACTATGTCCGCGGCACCCTCGCCGAATCCTTCGCGATCGACGACGAGCTGCCGGATGTCGACGATCTCAAAGGCGCCGCCTGCACCGACGATTCCTGCCTCGTCACCCTCTGGCGGGATGGACGGCCGTGGCGCATCCTCGCGACGCGCACGAAGACGCCGTTCGACATGGGCCCGCTCGCCCAAGCCTGCGCCGCCGCCGACATCGTCGTCTCCGAGCGCTATCTGCCGCGCGACTGCGTGCCGCGCTGGCTGAAGGTCGATCCGCGCCTGCTCGAGCGCACCGGCGGCCTCTCGATCCGGCTTAGCGCCACTCCTGCGGTGAAGACGGTGGTGCAGGGGGTGGGCAGCCACCCGTGGAGCTTCTACACGGGACACCGCCCGTCCCGCCCGAGGAAGCGTCCATGGTCGCAAGCCCCGCCCCGATGATCGCCGCCGCCGCCGCCCGCGCCCGCCGCCGGGTGCTCGGCGCCTTTCGCGACGCCGGGGCGACGTCGCCCGAGCGGGCGATCGGCTTCCAGCCGCAGCGCCGGCTCGAGGAGAAATATTTCGACGCCCTCGTCGACTTCGGCGGCATCGTCGCGACCGACAAGGGCACCTTCTGGCTCGACGAGGCCAAGGTCGCCCAGCACACCGCCCGCCGCCGCAAGCGCGCGGCGATGATCTTCGGCGGCGTGCTGGCGGCGACCGCGGCGGTGCTCGGCCTGACCCAGGTCTGATGTTCCCGGGCGCAAGCCCCGCAACCCTGGAAGGAAGCTGGGGCCCTGCTCGCCTCTGCCGTCATCCTGACGAAATTCAGGATCCACGGTAAGCGGTGTTTCGAGACCACGGCCGTCCCGGCGACCGGCCCGGCAGCTGACATCGTGAACTCCTACAGGGGGTGGGGAGCGGACCTATACTGGAGTCGCAGCCGCTCGACGCTCTTGGATCGCCGGCAGGATGACCATGCTTAAGGCCAAGCAACCGATCCCGGCGTCGACCGCCGCGTCGGCCAAATTGAACACCCAATGGAATTGTAGGGCGGACGCGTCGAGGAAGTCGACAACGAAGCCGAGGCGCAGGCGATCTAGCGCATTGCCTAACGCTCCGGCGATCAGCAGGCCGACTCCCAGCGCTGCGGAGAGGCGATGCGGTTGGCGGAAGAGCCACAAAGCCAGGGCGGCGGCCGCAGCCGCGTTGAACGATACTAACCCCCATCGGCTCAGCTCTCCGGCCACGGGAACAAGACCAAAGGCGTTGCTCCGGTTAAAAACCAACGTTGTCTTGAAAATACCGATTAATGGCTGGCTTGCACCTTCCACCTGCAAGGCGTTCAGCGCCCACAGCTTGCAAACCTGATCAGCGATCAGAACCGCTGCCCCGGTCGATGCCCCGATTACGCGTGTCGCGCGTGCTTGCTTCATGTGCGCCTTCCCGGCGAGGACTGATTGCCGACCGTGCGAACTTCCGCAACGGGTCGCGGACCGTCTTTGACTCCTGCCGGAGCGCAGACATTAAACCGCGGCCGCGTCCGGAATGGGCGTCTCAGACCCCGGCAAAGGGTTTGGCTTGAAAGCTCCAGGGGAGCAACTGATCGATGTCGCTCTGCAGATGTCCGGCGACGGCGCGGGTGAACCCTTCGATCCGACGCGCCACAGCCATCGTCAGCACATCGTCACCGCACCAAACCAAACCGATCCACGAACACGGACTCGTAGTATCTGCCCAGACCTGCGTTCATGGATCGCGGATCAGGTCCGGGATGACGAATTGCGGGGTAACTTCCCCTACCGCGTCGGTGGCGTCACCCATTCGAGGCTGGCGATGGTGACCCAGCCGAAGCGGTAATTGGCGTAGAAGAGGGCGAAGGCGGCCGCCGAGACGATGGTCGCGCGCAGGGCCGCCTTGCCGAGGCTGAAACGGTGCGGTGCGCTCGGAGCGTGGCCGGGGCCGCAATCGACCCCCTCCTCCTCGGGCGTGCGGACGCCGATCGGCAGCACCAGGAACAGGCTCAGCGTCCAGAACAATATGTAGATGGCGAGGACCGACTGGGGCTTCATGCCTCAGAGCCGGACGACGAGCACGTCCACCACCGGCTTCTTCCCGGTCCATTCGGTCGCGCAGCGCCGGACGGCGAGGCGAATGGCCTCGCGGAGCTTGTCCCGGCTCGCCGCACCCTTGGCGGCGGCGTCCGCGGCCGCCTGGCGCGCTTCCTCGAGAAAGGCCTCGCGATCCTCCTCGACCGGTATCCCTTCCAGGCCGATCTCGACATCGCCCCGCAGCCGGTCGCGGTCGTCGAGCGCCAGCGCCACCGAGATCACGCCATATTGGGCGATGCGGCGGCGCTCGTTCATCGTGCTGCCGTCGGCGTGGAGGATGACGTCGCCGTCGAGGATCAGCCGCCCGACCTTTTCCTCGCCGAGCTTGACCGGCCCGTCCGGCGCCAGGCGGACGAGGTCGCCATTCTTCTGGAGGATGCCGCGGGGGACGCCGTTGGCGAGGGCGAAGCGCTCATGCTCGGCCATGTGGCGCATCTCGCCATGAACCGGGACGATGATCTCGGGCCGGATCCACTGATACATGGCGGCGAGCTCGGGCCGGCCCGGATGGCCCGAGACATGGACCTCCTCCTGCCGGTCGGTGATCATCCGCACGCCGCGAGCGGCAAGCTCGTTCTGGATGCGGCCGATGGCGATCTCGTTGCCGGGGATCTGCTTCGAGGAGAAGACGACCAGATCGCCTTCCGTGACACTCAGCCTGTGCTGGCCGAAGGCGATGCGGGCGAGCGCGGCGCGCGTCTCGCCCTGGCCGCCGGTGGCGATGATCATCACGTCGCGGCGCGGCAGTTCCATCGCGCTGTCGAAGTCGATCGTCTCGGGGAAATCGGTGAGATAGCCGACGCTCTTCGCAACCCGGATGATCCGGTCAAGCGAGCGGCCGGCGACGCAGACCTGGCGGCCGGTATCGGCGGCGACGTGGCCGAGGGTGCGCAGCCGCGCCGCATTGGAGGCGAAGGTGGTGACCAGCACCCGCCCCTCGGCCTCGCCGATCACCCGGTCGAGCCCCTCGCGGACCGTCGCTTCGGAACCCGAAGCCAGCTCCTGGAAGACGTTGGTCGAATCGCAGACCAGAGCGAGCACGCCTTCGTCGCCGATCGCCCGCAACTCGGCCGCGGTGCTCGGATCGCCGAGCTGGGGCGCATCGTCCAGCTTCCAGTCGCCAGTGTGGAAGATGCGGCCGTGGGGCGTGTCGATCAGCAGGGCATTGCCCTCGGGGATCGAATGGGCGAGCGCCACGTAGCGCAGCCCGAACGGCCCCAGGCGGACCTCGCCGCCCAGCTCGACGATGTTGACCCTGACCTGCTCGGTCAGCCCCTCCTCCTCGAGCTTGCCGGCGATCAGCCCGGCCGTGAACGGGGTTGCAAACAGCGGCGCCTTGAGCTCCTCCCCGAGATAGGGGAGCGCGCCGATATGGTCTTCGTGGCCGTGGGTCAGGACGATGCCCGCGAGCCGCTCCTGCTGGTTCTCGATGAACTCGAGGTCGGGCAGGATGAGATCGATTCCGGGATAAGACGGATCGGCGAAAGTCAGGCCAAGGTCGACCATGATCCATTGGCCGCGGCAGCCGTAGAGATTGACGTTCATGCCGATCTCGCCCGAGCCGCCGAGAGCGCAGAAGATCAGTTCCTCGCCCGGAATCATCTGCCGCGCACCGCGACGTCGTAGAGGAGGCCCAATCCCTGGATCGTAAGGTCGGGCTCAATCGCGTCGAACACCTTGGTGTGCCTGTCGAACAGCGACGCCAGACCGCCGGTCGCAACCACCGTCGCCGGGCGCCCAAGCTCGTGCTTCATGCGCTCGACCAAGCCCTCGATCATCGCGACATAGCCCCAGTCGATGCCGATCTGCATCTGGCTCTGGGTGGTGCGGCCGATGACGCTGGTGACGTCCGGCGCCTCGATCGCAATCCGCGGCAGCTTGGCGGCGGCATTGACCAAAGCATCGAGCGAAAGATGGATGCCCGGCGCGATGATCCCTCCCTTGTAGCCGCCCGAACCGTCGACCAGGTCGAAGGTTGTCGCCGTCCCGAAATCGACGACGATCAGGTCGCCGGCATGCCTGGCG
>JAQGLF010000031.1 GCA_028293025.1 Alphaproteobacteria bacterium | reverse complement strand
GGTCGATGCTTCACCAGTGAGGGCGAGCGGCTAACCTTCAACCGGCGCGGTGGTTTCTGCAGTCGATCGGATGGGCTGTAAAGGTAATGGCGCGCCCGGAAGGATTCGAACCTCCGGCCCTCAGATTCGTAGTCTGATGCTCTATCCAGCTGAGCTACGGGCGCGCGGGAGACGGCGACATAGGGGCAAGGGGGGCGGCACGCAACCCTGTTGCGGGCGGCGGAGGCGGCGCATAGGAGCGGGAATGATGGCACGGCCGCACCTCTTTCTTCCGCTGTCGGCGGCGCTCGCCGCGCTGGCGGGATGCGCCGCGCCGGGCCCCTATCCCTCGCTCGCGCAGCGGCCGATCGAGCGGGCGCTGGGCGAGCCGGGCGTGCCGCCGGTGATCGCGCCCCTTCCGGACGATCCGGCGGTGGCGGCGCGGGTCGCCGCCTTCCTCGGCGAGGCGCAGGCGGGCGATCGCACCTTCCTCGCCGCCCTCCCCGCGGCCCAAGCGGCGGCGCGGCGGGCCGGTGCGGTCGGCTCGGACAGCTGGCTTCAGGCCCAGCAGGCGGTCTCGCGCGCCCAGACGGCGCAGGCGCAGACGATTCGGGTGCTTGCCGAGCTCGACCGCTACGCCGTCGATCAGGCGAATGCGAAAGCGCTGAGCGCCTCCGACCTGCAGCGGCTGCAGGCGGCGACCGCCGGGGTGCAGCGGCTCGCCGATGCCGAGCATGCGGAGATCGTGCGGCTGCAGACCGCGCTCAGGACTCCCTGAGCTGCCTGACGGCCTCGTTATGGGCGCGGCCGAGCGCGACATAGTGGAAGATGCCGGCGAGGTTCATCGCTTGCTCCTCGGCCGAAAGATCGCGGACATATTTGGCGGGACGGCCGGCCCAGAGCTGGCCGGCGGGGATGCGGCGCCCCGGGGTCAGCATCGCGCCCGCCGCCAGCATGCCGCCGCTCTCGATCTCGCAGCCGTCCATGACGATCGCGCCCAAGCCGACGAAGCTGCGGTCGTGGAGGACGCAGCCGTGGACCATGGCGAGATGGCCGATCAGCACTTCCTCGCCGATCAGCGTCGGGTGGCCGCTTTCGTGGCCGGGGCGGGGCGAATCGACGTGGACGACGCTGCCGTCCTGGATGTTGGTGCGCGCGCCGATGCGGATCCGGTTGACGTCGCCGCGCAGCACGCAATTGTACCAGATGCTCGCTTCCGGGCCGATCTCCACATCGCCGATCAGCCGCGCGCCGGGCGCGACGAAGGCGGCCGGGTCGATGCGGGGCGTCTGGCCGCCGAACGGGATCAGCGTCGGTCCGGCCATGTTCATCTCCCCTGCACCGACGGCGGCAGCCAGTTGCGCCAATCCTCCAGCAGAGGGAGGATGCTGGCATGGTCGTCGGTCCAGCCGGCGAAGCCGCGTCGGGCCCGGAGCGGCCGCCACAAATAGCCGTCCTCGCCGCTCGCCTGCTTCAGGCGTTCGAGCGCCTGCGGGTCGCGGGCCATCGCCACCCAGATCGAGGCGGTGAGATTGTGGACGGGCTCGAACGGCTCGGGCTGGTAGCTGAAGATCGCCCCGGTCCAGCCGTCCGCCTGCGCCGCGGCAAGGACCGGCTCGAGGTCGAGATAGCGGTTCGAGATGTGGACGAGGAGCAGGCCTTGCGGCGACAGGGCCCGGGCATAGACGGCGAGCGCCTCGCGGGTGAGGAGGTGCATCGGGATGGCGTCGGACGAAAAGGCGTCGACGGCGAGCATGTCGAGCGCGCCGGGCGGCTGGTGCGACAGGCTGAGGCGGGCGTCGCCGAGCACGATTTTCGCTTGCGGCGCGCAGCGTGGCAGGAAGGTGAAGCGGGTGCGCGCGATGCGCAGGACGACGGGATCGATCTCGAAGATCCGCCAATCCTCGCCGGGCAGATAATAGCAGGAGAGCGTGCCGGCGCCGAGGCCGACGATGCCGATGCGGGCGGCGGGGCCGTAGAGGACCGGCGCCGAAGCGAGCGCATGGCCGATTCCGGAGCGGCGCGCATAATAGGATGTCGGCTCCAGCTCTTCGCTGGGGTCGAGATTCTGGACGCCGTGCAGGGTGGTGCCGTTGGTGAGGAGGCGCGACAGGGGATCGGCATGGTCGCTCACCGTATAGATGCCGAAATAGGAGCGCTCGCGCATGCCGCTGGCGCTCTGGTAGAGCTTCGACCAGCCGCCATAGCTCATCATCAGCGCGGCGA
Source organism: Alphaproteobacteria bacterium (assembly GCA_028293025.1). GTDB lineage: Bacteria > Pseudomonadota > Alphaproteobacteria > Sphingomonadales > Sphingomonadaceae > Allosphingosinicella. The sequence goes on along the minus strand of JAQGLF010000031.1, from coordinate 525 downwards.
GGCCGAGCATGAACAGAATCCGCCGGCCGACGAAATGGAGCGCGACGATCGACACCGCGACGCTGCCGAGCAGCGCCCAGCCGCCGGTGATCCAGCCCTCGAACTTCGCGTCGATCAGGAAGGAGAGGAGCAGCGCGAAAGCGGCGAGGCCCCAGAGAAGCGCCTTCGGGATGCGATCGGCCCAGGGCACGAACGAGACCTGCGGCACCAAAAGCGCCGCGCCGAGCAGCAGCAGAGGATGCTCATAGGCCCAATCGAACAGGGTCGGTGCGAGGATCGCGCAGAAGATGCCGCCGAGCATGCCGCCGAACGCCATCGCCAGGTAGAAAGAGGTGGAGCGGCCGGCGGGCGGGCGCAGGCGGTAGAGCGCGGTATGGAGCGCGACGGCGATGCTGAACAGCAGGATCAGGCCGATGCTGGCGCTGAACAGGGGCGTATTCGAGCCTTCGCTGAAGGCGAAGCCGCCGCCGATGAGCAGGATCAGGGGCGCGAGCGCGGTGACGAAATCGGCCGGCGCGCGGCGGT
>JAQGLF010000019.1 GCA_028293025.1 Alphaproteobacteria bacterium | reverse complement strand
ATGGATCGAACGCGAGCGCAAGCTCCGCTCGATCATCCTCAACCCGGCGATGATCCTGGTCTGGATCTTCGGCCTGACCCTGGCCTGGATCACCCAGGCGTGGATCTGGCACTGGTTCCAGCTGAAGTTCCTGCTCGTGCTGGGCCTCTCCGCCTATCACGGCTGGATGATCGGCTACGGCCGCAAGCTCGCGCGCGGCGAGCGGCCGGTCGGCGGCCGGGCGCTGCGGCTGATGAACGAAATTCCCGGCCTGGCGGTCGTGCTGATCGTCGTGCTGGTGATCGTCAGGCCGTTCTGACGCGTGCGGCAGGGTCAGCCCGCTTGACTTGATTCCGGCGCGGGCATAACGCCGAAGCCGTCGTTCGCCCGCCGTCCGCGTGGGCATCCAGCCGCCTCCTTATCCTCCGCGCGGCCGGACGACCCTCCAATTTCCGAGTAATTTCCACATGCATCTCAAAGACCTGAAACAGAAATCCCCCGCCGATCTGGTCGCCATGGCCGAAGAGCTCGGCATCGAGGGCGCCTCGACCCTGCGCAAGCAGGAGCTGATGTTCTCCATCCTCAAGGTCCAGGCCGAGAACGGCCAGGAGATCATGGGCATGGGCACGATCGAAGTGCTGCCCGACGGTTTCGGCTTCCTCCGCTCGCCCGAGGCGAATTATCTCGCCGGCCCGGACGACATCTATGTCGCGCCGAACCAGGTCCGGAAATTCGGCCTGCGCACCGGTGACACGGTCGAGGGCGAGATCCGCGGGCCCAAGGACGGGGAGCGTTATTTCGCGCTCGTCCGCCTCATCTCGGTCAATTTCGACGATCCGGAGGCGGTCCGCCACCGCGTCAATTTCGACAATCTGACGCCGCTCTATCCCGACGAGAAGCTCACCCTCGACAACGCCGATCCGACCGTCAAGGACAAGTCGGCGCGCGTGATCGACATCGTCTCGCCGCAGGGCAAGGGCCAGCGCGCCCTGATCGTCGCGCCACCGCGCACCGGCAAGACCGTCCTTCTCCAGAACATCGCCCGGGCGATCACCGACAACCATCCCGAAGTCTTCCTCATCGTCCTGCTGATCGACGAGCGGCCGGAGGAAGTGACGGACATGCAGCGCTCGGTGAAGGGCGAGGTCATCTCCTCGACCTTCGACGAGCCTGCCCAGCGCCACGTCCAGGTCGCCGAGATGGTGATCGAGAAGGCCAAGCGCCTGGTCGAGCACAAGAAGGACGTCGTCATCCTGCTCGATTCGATCACGCGCCTCGGCCGCGCCTACAACACGGTGGTGCCGAGCTCGGGCAAGGTGCTGACCGGCGGCGTCGACGCCAATGCGCTGCAGCGGCCGAAGCGCTTCTTCGGCGCGGCGCGCAACATCGAGGAAGGCGGCTCGCTCTCGATCATCGCCACCGCTTTGATCGATACCGGCTCGAAGATGGACGAAGTGATCTTCGAGGAATTCAAGGGCACCGGCAATTCCGAGATCGTGCTCGACCGCAAGGTTTCCGACAAGCGCATCTTCCCGTCGCTCGACGTCGGCAAGTCCGGCACCCGCAAGGAAGAGCTGCTGGTCGACCAGGCGACGCTCTCGAAGATGTGGGTGCTGCGCCGGATCCTGATGCAGATGGGAACGGTCGACGCGATGCAGTTCCTCCTCGACAAGATGAAGGACGCCAAGTCGAACGAGGATTTCTTCGCTTCGATGAACCAATAGAGGCCGCTCGCCGGGATGCTCGACTTCGGCGACATCTTCACGGCGGCGGGGCTGGTGACGCTCGGTCAGGTGATCCTGATCGACCTGACCATGGCCGGCGACAATGTCGTCATCATCGGCACGCTGACCTCGGGGCTGCCGGCGGAATCCCGCCGCAAGGTGATCATGCTCGGCGTCGGCATGGCCCTGTTCTTCCTGATCGGCTTCGCTCTGGTTGCGACCCAGCTGCTGAAGATCACCGGGCTGCTGCTCGCCGGCGGCCTGCTGCTGCTGTGGGTCGCCTACAACATGTTCCGCGAATTGCGGCCCAAGGCGACGGTCACCGCCGACGATCCCGATACCGAGGCTGTCGAAGGCCCGCCGGCCAGCAAGACCTTCCTGCGGGCGGCGATCCAGGTGACGCTCGCCGATTTGTCGATGAGCCTCGATAACGTCCTCGCCGTCGCCGCGGCCGCTCGCCAGCATCCCGCCGTCCTGTTCGTCGGCCTGGCCCTGTCGGTGACGATGATGGGGCTTGCCGCCAATCTCGTCGCCCGGCTCGTCCAGCGCTATCACTGGATCGCCTGGGCGGGGCTGGTGATGATCCTCTACGTCGCGGGCAAGATGATCTGGGAGGGCGCGCACCAGTTCGGCCCGACCGCCGCCCTCCTCGCCTGACGGTACAGCTTGAGTTTGGCCTATCGATACTGAACCGCTCATCCTGAGTAGGGACTGAGCTTGGCGAAGACCCGTATCGAAGGACGCTCCAGAGCTGTGCGTCCTTCGATAGGCCGGTTCGACAAGCTCACCGGCTACTCAGGATGAGCGGAACTGCTTCAACCTAAAGAGAACAGTATCTAGGGTATCAACACCGTCGAGCCGGTGGTGGCGCGCGACTCGATCGCACGATGGGCGTCCGCCGCTTTGGCGAGCTCGAAGCGGGCGCCGATGCGGACCGGCACCTTGTCCTTTTCGATCATCTCGAACAATCGGGCCGCCGACGCCCGCATCTCCTCCGGCGTCGCGCAATAATCGGCGAGTGTCGGCCGGGTGACGAAGATCGAGCCGGCGCGAAGCAGGTCGAGCGCGGTGAAGGCGGGCACCGGCCCCGAGGCATTGCCGTAGGTGACGAGCAGGCCGCGCCGCGCGGTCGCAGAAAGCGAAGCGTTCCAGCTCGCCGCGCCCACCCCGTCGAACACCATTGGCACGCCTTTGCCGTCGGTCAGCCGCCGCACCTCCGCGGCGAGCGCGTCCATCGGGCAGCAGAGCGAATGGTCGGCGCCCGATTCCTTCGCCAGCGCCGCCTTCCGGCTGTCGCCGCTATGGGCGATGACGTGGGCGCCGATCGCCTTCAGCCACGGCACCAGGATCGAGCCGACGCCGCCGGCCGCGGCATGGACCAGCACCGTTTCGCCCGCCTGCACGCGGGCGCAGCGCTCGACCAGATATTCGACCGTGCACCCTTTCAGCATCGCCGCCGCCGCGGTCTCGGCCGGGATGGACCCGGGCAGCTTGACCAATTTGTCGGGGTCGATCTCGCGGTATGTCGCATAGGCGCCCGGCGGTCCGGTGAAATAACCGATCCGGTCCCCTTCGCGGAAATCCGCCACGCCCTCGTCCACCGCCTCGATCACGCCCGCGGCCTCCGTGCCGAGCCCCGCCGGCAGCGGCAGCGGATAGAGACCCGAGCGGTGATAGGTGTCGATGAAGTTGAGGCCGATCGCCTCATGCCGGACGACGACCTTGCCGGGCCCCGGCCGCGGCACGTCGATAGATCGGGCTTCGAGCACTTCGGGGCCGCCGGTGCGGCGAAGGACGAAGGCGATCGGCTCGCTCATCCGAGATGCTCGGCGAAGAAATCTTCAGTCCGGCGGTCGGCGGCCTGCGCCGCCTGCTCGCTCCGCCTCTTGCCCATCTCGGCGGCGAAGCCGTGATCCTCGCCGGGATAATCCCACAGGGTGATTCGGGGCTGATCGTCGAGCCCGTCGTGCATCGCCTGCTGCTGGTCGGGCGTGACGAAATGGTCGGCGCCGGCGATATGCAAGGCGAGCGGCCGCGCGATCGCCTGCTTCTCGCCGAGCAGGCCTGGAATGCCGACGGCATAATAGCCGACGCTGGCGTCGACGTCGGTGCGCGCGGCGGTCATGTAGGCGAGGCGACCGCCGAGGCAGTAGCCGACGACGCCCACCTTGCCGGCCCCACTTCCCCTGGCGGGCAGGCGCGCGCGGGCGGCGCGGATCGTCGCCTCGATATCGGCAATGCCCTGATCCTGGTCGAACCGCCCCATCAGGTCGAGCGCCTGCTTGAACTCGCCCTCGACGTCGGGATCGAGCTCGATGCCCGGCTCGAGGCGCCAGAAAAGGTCGGGCGCGAGGGCGAGATAGCCTTTCTCCGCCCAATGGTCGCACTTGCGGCGCATCCCTTCGTTGACGCCGAAAATCTCCTGGATGACGACGATGGCGGCGCGCGGAGTGCCCGCCGGCTCGGCCATATAGGCGTCAAAGCCGCCGGTGCCGTCGAGCGTATCGATGCGGATCCTGGCCATTTGCTGCTCCTTGTCTCGCGGCGCGCTTCTATACAGATAGGACCGGTCCGCAACGTTTGTGGGCCGCCGGAGGAGACGAGCGCCATGAAAGTCACGGTCGATGTCGATTGCACGCCGGAGGAGGCGCGGCGATTCCTGGGCCTTCCCGACCTGACGCCGGTCCACCAAGCCTATGTCGAGCGGATGCAGAAGGCGGTGACCGACGGCGTCACGCCCGAAAGCTTCGCCGAGCTGGCCCGCGCCTGGGGGCCGATGAGCGAGGCCGGCATGACGATGTGGAAGTCGATGCTGGAGGGCATGGGCGGCCGCCGTGACGGCTGACACGATCTACGCGCTCTCGTCCGGAAGCCCGCCCGCCGCCATCGCCGTC
>JAQGLF010000362.1 GCA_028293025.1 Alphaproteobacteria bacterium | reverse complement strand
GTCGACATCATCGATCTCGGCATGGGCAATCCGGACGGGACGCCGCCCGCCCATGTCATCGACAAGCTCGCCGAGGTCGCACGGGATCCCAAGGCGCATCGTTACTCGGCCTCCAAGGGGATTGCCGGCCTGCGCCGCGCCCAGGCCGCTTATTATGCGCGCCGCTTCGGCGTCGAGGTCGATCCCGACAGCGAGGTGGTCGTCACCCTCGGTTCGAAGGAGGGGCTCGCCAACCTCGCCCAGGCGATCACCGCGCCGGGCGACGTCGTCCTCGCGCCCAATCCGTCCTACCCGATCCACCAGTTCGGCTTCATCATCGCCGGCGCGGCGGTGCGTTCGATCCCCGCCGCGCCCGGTCCCGAATTCTTCGACATGATCGAGCGGGCGATGCGCTACACGGTGCCCAAGCCGTCGGTGCTGGTGATCGGCTATCCGTCCAACCCGACCGCCTACACCGCCGACCTCCCCTTTTACGAGCGGGTCGTCGCCTTCGCCCGCGAGCACGGCCTGTGGGTGATCAGCGACCTCGCTTATGCCGAAATCTATTTCGGCGACACACCGACGCCCTCCATCCTGCAGGTGCCGGGCGCGAAGGAGGTGGCGATCGAATTCACGTCCATGTCCAAGACCTATTCGATGGCGGGATGGAGGATCGGCTTCGCGGTCGGCAATCGCGAGCTGGTCAACGCGCTGACCCGGGTCAAATCCTATCTCGATTACGGCGCCTTCACGCCGATCCAGGCCGCCGCCGTCGCCGCCCTGAACGGACCGCAGGACGTGGTCGCGGCCAATCGCCGGCTCTACAAGGCCCGCCGCGACTGCCTGGTCGAGAGCTTCGGCCGTGCGGGCTGGGACATCCCCTCCCCGGCCGCGAGCATGTTCGCCTGGGCGCCGATCCCGGAGCCGTTCCGCGCTTTGGGCTCGATGGAGTTCGCCAAGCGCCTGCTGGCGGAGGCCCATATCGCGGTCGCGCCCGGCGTCGGCTTCGGCGAGGAAGGCGAAGGCTTCGTGCGGATCGCCTTGGTGGAGAATGAGCAGAGGCTGAGGCAGGCCGCTCGAGGGGTGAAGAAGCTGCTGAAGACCGCCTAATTCAGCCGTCATTGCGAGGAGCGGAGCGACGCGGCAATCCAGCCCGGCGCTTGTGATGCGCGCCGGACTGGATTGCTTCGCTCCGCTCGCAATGACGGAAGACGGGTTCACATATTGTAGGCGCGCTCGCCATGCTCGCCGAGGTCGAGACCTTCGCGCTCGACGTCGGGGTTGACGCGCAGGCCGGTGACCAGCTTGGCGGCGAAGATCGAGATCGTCGTGCCGATTGCGGCCCAGACGATCGTCGTGACGACCGTCTCGGCCTGGACCAGCAGCTGGTGGCTCATGCTCCACCCGTCGGGGCTCGGGCCGCCGAGCGCCGCCGAATAGACGATGCCCGTGCCCATCGCGCCGACCATGCCGCCGATGCCGTGCACGCCGAACGTATCGAGCGCGTCGTCATAGCCGAGCTTCGGCTTGAGCTTCGTCACCGCGAAGAAGCAGATTACGGAGGCGACGGCCCCGAGCACGATCGCCCCCAGCGGCCCTGAATTGCCCGCCGCCGGCGTCACCGCGACCAGGCCGGCGACGATGCCCGAGCAGAAGCCCAGAGCCGAACCCTTATGGCCGGTGACCCGCTCGGTCAGCATCCAGACCAGGCCGGCCGAGGCGGTGGCGACGAAGGTGTTGATCATCGCCAGGCCCGCGGCGCCATTCGCTTCGAGCGCCGAGCCGGCATTGAAGCCGAACCAGCCCACCCAGAGCAGGCCGGTGCCGATCCCGGTCATGGTCAGCGAATGCGGCGGCATCGGCTCCTTGGGGTAGCCGATGCGCTTCCCGAGGATCAGGCAGGCGACCAGCGCCGAGACGCCCGAGTTGATGTGGACGACGGTGCCGCCCGCATAATCGAGCGCGCCCTTGGTGAAGAAATAGCCGTTGCCCGCCCACACCATGTGCGCGATCGGGAAATAGACGAGCGTGAGCCAGAGCACGGCGAACACCATCACCGCGGAAAACTTCATCCGTTCGACGACCGAGCCCAGGACGAGGGCGACGGTGATCGCGGCGAAGGTCATCTGGAAGCAGACGAACACATATTCCGGAAGCGCGACGCCGGGGGTGAAGGTCGCCGCCGTCGTCGATGGCGAAACGCCGTGGAGCAGCGCCTTGCTGAAGCTGGCGATCACAGCATTGCCGCCGTCGCCGAACGCCTCGGCATAGCCCCAGCCGACCCAGACCAGCATGGTCAGCGCGGCGACGGCGCCGACCTGCGTCATCACCGACAGCATGTTCTTGGTGCGGGCGAGGCCGCCGTAGAACAGGGCCAGGCCCGGCACGATCATCATCAGCACCAGCAGGCTCGACGTCAGCATCCAGGCGGTGTCGCCCTTGTTGACCGTCGGCGCGGCCGCGGCCGCCTGGGCGAAGGCGGGAGCGGCGGCAAAGGCCGAGAGCGCGAGCGCGCCGAAACCGGCTCCAATCCTGCGAACAGCAATCATCGTTCCCCCTTTCACGTCAAAGCGCCTCTTCATTGGTTTCGCCGGTGCGGATGCGCAGCACCTGGTCGAGATCGAGCACGAACACCTTGCCGTCGCCGATCGAGCCGGTATGGGCATTTTGCTGGATCGTCTCGACGACGCGCGAGGCCAGCCCGGCCGGCACCGCGATCTCGAGCTTCATCTTCGGCACCATCGTCATCGTATATTCGGCGCCGCGATAGATTTCGGTCTGGCCCTTCTGCCGCCCGAAGCCCCGCACCTCCGAGACGGTCATCCCCTGGACGCCGATCGCGGCGAGCGCGTCGCGCACCTCGTCGAGCTTGAATGGCTTGATGATCGCAATGACCAGCTTCATGTCGTCCTTCCCCTTTTCCCTGGACAGAATCTCAGAAGGCGACGCCGACAGAACCGACGATCCCGGCCTTGCTGGCATTCTTGCCGGTCGGCGTGATGAAGGTCCCGTTCGTGTCGACATATTGAACGCCGAAGGTCAGCTGGTGGTAGCTGAGCGTCGCGCCGACACCCCACTCGGTATAGCCCTTGCCGATACACAGCCAACTCGGCCCGAACGTGAGGCCTAGATGGCCGGTGAGCCCGATCGGCGCATGCGGGATGGCCGCCGAGAGATCGCCGGCGAGATAGACGTTGTCGCGCTTCGGGCCGATCTGGTCGAGGGCCAGCGCCTTCTGCTTCGGCGCATAATTGATCGTCGCCTTGGCCGTCACCGGACCGAAGGTCTGCGACACGTCGAAATAGGGCTCGAAGAAGTTGGAGCTGGTGCGGTCGCCGGCGAGCCTCGTCTTCGGATAGACGTAATAGAGGACGCCAAGGTCGATCGTGGTGTGGCCGACCGTCTTCTTGTAGCCGCCGATCAGGTCGAGCTCCTGATGGCTCTGGCCCGAGGCGGTCACATAATCGTCGACCGACGAGCCCCAGAAGGTGACGTAGAAGCCGGAGGAATGGCTCAGCGTGGCGGTGCCCTGGACGGCGACGTTCCTGTCGGTCTGCGAGATGCCGCGGAAGCGATAGTCGGTGACGAGCGTGGCGCCGCCGGCGATGGTGAAGACGGGCGGCGGCGCCGGCGCGTCCTCGGCGGACGCGGCCGAGCCGGCAAAGCCCGCCGCGGCGGCGAGCGCGAAGAACAGGTGGCGATAAGTCACTCGCATCTGGATCCCCCGAATGTGATCGGTTTCGATCCTCTCCGTTGCGGGATCCCGTCTCCTGAGCGGCGGACGGGTTTCCTGCAGCCGCGACCATGCACAGGATGCTGCATCGCAGCAACGAAAGGGTGAATATTTCACTCCGTGTTTTGCTGCGTTCCCGATCCGCGGCAGCCCCAGGAGGGCGAATTTGCATTGTGCGGCGCAGCAAATCGTGCATCATGGTGAAGCTGATGATTTCCGCTTTTGGGATCCCGAGCGAACAGGAAAGCAGGTCGATGGCGAAGCAGCCGAATCTGGCGGGCCGGAACGCTCTGGAAGAGATGAAGGAGTTCGCGACCTTCCCCAAAGGGACGCAGCGCTACATCCGTCGGGCGCTCGATGTCGGCCTCGACCGCCGCGACGCCGCCCGGCGCTGGGCCCGCGACCCGGCCGAGCTCGCCCGCATCCGCGCCCAGCGCGAGGCTTATCGCGGGCTCGACATCGTCCGCGCGACCCTGGCGGACATGGCGAAGGACGACGCGGCCGAAATATTGCTATCGCCGCTGATGGCGGTCACCGCCTTCGACCTCGGCGAGCGCCGCCTGCCCTGCTTCGCCGCCTATCGCTTTCTCTACGAGCGGTTGCTCGGCGCCCGCATCCGGCCCTGGCTGCCGGGCTCCTTTTGCGGCGCCGCGGCTCTGCCCTATCTCCACCCGAATCTGCGGAGCCTCCTGCTCCAGAGCGTCAGCGAATCCGTCGCCATCGCCGCCGACTGGTCAAGCCGCGAACCGGTCTTCTTCCCGGACTGGGTGGAGAAAGTGGAGCTGGCGGTGGGGGCGTAACCCTCCCCGTCATTCCACCCTCCCCGTCATCCCGGCGAAGGCCGGGATCTCGGCGAGAACCTGCACCGCAGCTTTGCAGCGCGCGGCCCTTGCCCCGGCGCTAACCCGCGCTGAGATCCGCGGAGACGCCGGCAGCCTCCTCTGCTTCAGTGAATGGCGCAGAGGTGACCCGAACCTAGAACGCCCCCTTCACGGATATGCGAAAAAGCGGCCCCACCAGCTGGTTGTGCCTCTCGACGAACAGGACCGGCGCGCGGTCGCGGAACCCGTCGAAGACGGTGCGATCGAGCAAGTGGCGACCGTTGAACACGTTGTCGATCGAGAAGCGCACGGTCAGCCCGCGCACGTTCTTGTCCTCGAAATAGACGCCGGCAATCCAGGGCAGATCGAGGGCGCGGAAGACTTCGGTCAGGAAGTAGTTCCTGGCGTAGTGGTTGTATTGGACATAGGCGCTCCACGCGAACGGCGTGTGCGGGATGTCGTGCCGCACCTGCGCGCTTCCCCAGCGGTCGCGGACCCCGCTGATTTCGCGATTGTCGCCGGTGAGGGGATCGCGCACGCGCGTGCGCTCCGCGCCGACGGTCAGGTCCAGCTTCGCGCCCGTCCAGTGGATCGGGTCGAGGAGCAACGTGCTGTTGCTCTCGAATCCGAATCGGTCGGCGTGCGGCAAATTGCCGATCCCCTGTCCGTTCCGGCCGATCGGGTTCACGTCGACGATGTCCTCGACGCGGTAATAATGAAGGTTGAGCCGAGTCTTGCCCCAGCGGCCGAGATCGTGCGCAAACTCGGTTTCGAATTCCCAGCTCTGCGGCGGGACGAGGTTCACGTTGCCGGCGTTGGTGCGATCCTGGCTGAGCACCGCCTGCGACAGGAAGTCGGAGAAGTCGATCTGGCCGACGCGCCGGCGCAGCTTCACATTCACGTCCCACGTCTTCGAGAGGTGCCAGCCGAGATCGATGCTGCCTTTGGGACGAAAGAACTGGCGCGGTCGCTGCACCGCGCCGACGAGGCCTAGCGTCGACGTTTCCGCTCCGGCCGCGATCTGGACGTTCAGGTTCGAGGTCAACGGCCGGCTGAGGGTAGCGAGGGCTTCGTAGCGCGTTTCGATCACCTTGCCGGTGCCTTCCGGAAACGGCAAAGCAACAAACTGGTCGTCGTCGTTCAGATCGAACAGCCGCCCCACCTGATCGAGCGAATTGAATGCCCGTTCGAACGAGAACTGCCAATCGTTCTTTCCGATCTTCCAATGATATTCCGCCCGCCCGATCGTCTCCCTCGTATGCGTGTCGCGATCGAAGCGACTGCCTTGCGGCGCGGCGCCGCTGGTGTCGAAACGCAGGACCTGCGTTACGACGAGCGGATTATGTTCCCAATGGGTAAGGCCGATCAGCTTGAGGCGGCCGGGGCCGAGGGCGAATTCGTAATCGCCGTTGATGTCCCCGATATAGCCGTCGGTCTTCTGCACGTTCGTCCGGTGCCGGATCTCGCCGGTCGCCAGGATGCGGCGGTCGCGCAGGTCCGAGGGGCTCCAGTAAGGCGTGTAGCCAAGGGTCAGGTTTCCGACCGATGAGCCGGGTCCACGGAGCGCAAGCTTGGCCTGGAGGTTCGCCTCCTCATATTCGCCATGGTAGATCTCGTTGCGGCTCTCGGTCAGCACGCCGTTCCGGTCGAAGATGAGGACAGGGCCGCCGAACGCGCCTCGACCGGCGCCATTCCTGGCTGAAAGCGTATAGTCGACCGGCCCGCTCTTTCCCGAATAGCTCACCGATCCGCCGATGAACTCCGGCTTCGCGTAATGCGCGCGCATCGTCGGGTCCCATTCGAACTGACCGGACGCCTTGGCCGCCTGCTTCAGGACGACGTTGGCGACCTGCCCCGACAGCCCCGCAATGCCGAGGCTCGCCGCATCGACGATCTCGATGCGCTCGACGTTCGATGCGGTCGTCCGCTGCAGCTGGTCGACCGCTCCGCCCGACTTGTTCGTGATCCTTTGCCCGTTGATCAGGACGTTCTCGGATGCCTGGCCCAGGCCGCGCGTGCTCGTATCGACCGTCTGGATGCTGAAGCTCGGGACCTGCGCCAGCATGTCGTAGGCCGTCTTCGGTGCGAAACGCGCGAAGTCGGCGGGCGTGTAGACGCGCTTGGCCGGCGTCGCTGCGTTCGCCTGGGTCGACCCGCTGACAGCAGGGTTTGCCGATCCAGTTGCTTGCGCGATCGCCGGCATGGGCATCATCGACACAATGCCGAAGAGAAGGCTCGAACGGCCCGAGGCCAGCATTCACGACTCTCCTGTCACACCCGATCGAATTCAATGCTACAAACGTAGCACTAACACAATTGCTTCTTCGGTAAAGGCATGGGGATGAGGCGGGCCTACAAAGGAGCGTGCCGCCTCTGAGCGGATCAGTCTACCCTGGGCAACATAAGCTTGTCGCGTCTCGCTGAAGCCGCTGGCCCGCTTTCGGAATGAATTTTCTGACCGCCAATGGCGCAAATGGGCGCGAAGCCGACATGGTGCCGTTACGCCCTGAGCTTCCCCTCGACCGCGAGATAGGCATCGACCCGCGCCGCGCAGTCCCTGCCTTCGCGGATCGCCCAGACGACGAGCGACTGGCCGCGGCGCATGTCGCCGCAGGCGAAGATGCGGGGGTTGGAGGTCTGATAGTCGCCAAAGGGCGCGCCGACATTGCCCTGCGGAGTCAACTCCACGCGGGAATCGTCGACCGCGCCTTCGCGCCGCGGGCCAATGAAACCCATGGCGAGCAGGACGAGGTCGGCCCGGAGCTCGAACTCGGTGCCGGGCACCGGCTGGACGACCAGCCTGCCGTCGGCGGCCGCAGTCATTTCGGCGCGGGCGCAGCCTATCGCCGTCACCGCGCCGTCTTCTCCGATCAGCTCGGTGGTGACGACGGAATATTCGCGCTCCGCCCCTTCCTCCTGCGACGAGGAGGTGCGCAGCTTCAGCGGCCAGTTCGGCCAGGTCAGCGCCTGGTTCTCCATGAGCGGCGGCTGGGGCATGATCTCGAGCTGGGTGACGGATAGCGCCCCCTGGCGGTGCGAGGTGCCGATGCAGTCGGAGCCGGTGTCGCCGCCGCCGATGACGATCACATGCTTGCCGGCGGCGGTGATCGTCCCTTCCGGCGCCGCTTTCTCCTCAGCGTCGCCGGCGTTGCGCCGGTTCTGCTGGACGAGGAAATCCATCGCGAAATGGACGCCGTCCAGATCGCGGCCGGGCACCGGCAAATCCCGCGGCAGCTCGGCGCCACCGGCGAGGACGATGAGGTCGTAATCGTCCATCAGCCGCTCGACGCTGACGTCGACGCCGACATTCAGGCCGGGGCGGAAGATGACGCCTTCGATCTCCATCTGCTGGACGCGGCGGTCGATCGACTCCTTCTCCAGCTTGAAGTCGGGAATGCCGTAACGGAGCAGGCCGCCGATCCGGTCGCTCTTCTCGAACACGGTCGGCGCGTGGCCGGCACGGGCGAGCTGCTGGGCGCAGGCCAGGCCGGCCGGGCCCGAGCCGACGACGGCAATCCGCCTGCCGGTGCCGCGGCGGGCGGATTGCGGCCGCACCCAGCCTTCGCGCCAGCCCTTGTCGGCGATCTCGCGCTCGATCGACTTGATCGTCACCGGCGCGTCGACCAGGTTCAGGGTGCAGGCCGCCTCGCATGGCGCCGGGCAGATGCGGCCGGTGAATTCGGGGAAATTGTTGGTCTCGTGGAGACGCTCCAGCGCGGCCTCCCAATCCTGGCGGTAGACGAGGTCGTTCCAGTCCGGGATCAAATTGTTCACCGGGCAGCCCGAATGGCAGAAGGGAATGCCGCAATCCATGCAGCGCGCCGCCTGGCGGCCGATTTGATCGTCGCCGGGATCGCGCAGGAACTCGTTCCAGCTCTTCACCCGCTCGCGGACCGGCGCGGCGTCGCGGTCGCGGCGCTCGATTTCGAGGAATCCGGTCGGCTTACCCATGGGTCTGGCTCCGGCGCGTCATTCGGCCGCGACCGTGATCGGCTCGGCCTCGGCCTCGGCCCGCGCCTCGGTCTCGGCCTCCGCGTCGAGCGCCTGGAGCGCGCGGCGATATTCGGGCGGCACGATCTTGGCGAAGCGCGTGCACGCATTCGGCCAGTCCTGCAGCAATTCGGCCGCGCGGGCGCTGCCGGTGGCAAGCAGATGCCGCTCGACCAGGATCCGCAGCCGCTCGGCATCGTAGCGCAAGGGATGGCCCATGCCGCTGCCGTGGACGCTTACGGCCGCGCGAAGCGGCGCGCCGTCGCCACGGGACGAGCCCGGCGGCGCGATCCGCTCGATCTCGACCCCGGCGCGGGCGCATTGCGCCGCCAGCTTTTCGCCGCCGTCCCAGACATAGACAATGCCGCCCGACATGCCGGCCGCGAAGTTGCGCCCGACCGGGCCGAGGATGACGACCACGCCGCCGGTCATATACTCGCAGGCATGGTCGCCCGCGCCCTCGACGACGGCGACGGCGCCCGAATTGCGGACCGCGAAACGCTCGCCGGCGACGCCGCCGAAATAGGCCTCGCCGGCGATGGCGCCGTAAAGCACGGTGTTGCCGACGATGATGTTGGCGGCGGCATCGCGCCGCGCCTCCTCAGGCTGGCGGACGGCGATCTTGCCGCCCGACAGGCCCTTGCCGACATAATCATTCGCGTCGCCGGTCAGCTCCAGGGTGATGCCGTGGGCGAGGAAGGCGCCGAAGCTCTGCCCGGCCGTGCCCTTGAGGCGGATGGCGATGCTGTCCGGCTTCAGCCCCTCATGGCCGTGGCGCCGGGCGACCTCGCCCGAGAGCATGGTGCCGACGGCGCGGTGGACGTTGCGGACCTCGCGCTCGATCCGCACCGGAATGCCGCCGGCGAGGGCCGGGGCGGCGGCCTCGATCAGCTGGCGGTCGAACACGCCGTCCAGGCCGTGGCGCTGCCGCTCGCTGTTCCAGCGCGCCGCCTTCCGGTCCGTCTTCGGGACGTGGAGGAGCCGGGTAAGATCGACGCCCTTCGCCTTCCAATGCGCAACCGCCGGCTTGACGTCGAGCAGCTCGGGCCGGCCGATCATCTGCTCCAGCCGCTTGACGCCGAGCGAGGCCATGATCGCGCGCAGCTCCTCGGCGACGAAGAAGAAATAATTGATCACATGCTCGGGCTGGCCGGTGAAGCGCTTGCGCAGCAAGGGGTCCTGGGTGGCGACGCCCACCGGGCAGGTGTTGAGGTGGCATTTGCGCATCATGATGCAGCCCGCCGCGATCAGGGGCGCGGTCGCGAAGCCGAATTCGTCGGCGCCGAGGGCGGCGGCGACGGCGACGTCGCGGCCGGTCCTGAGGCCACCATCGGCCTGGACCGAGATCCGGCTCCTCAGCCCGTTCAGCACCAGGGTCTGCTGGGTCTCGGCGAGGCCGATCTCCCAAGGGAGGCCGGCATGGGTCAATGAGGTGAGCGGCGAGGCGCCGGTGCCGCCCTCGAAGCCGGAGATGGTGACATGGTCGGCCATCGCCTTGGCGACGCCGGCGGCGACGGTGCCGACGCCGACCTCCGACACCAATTTCACCGAGATCCGCGCGCTTTCGTTGATATTCTTGAGATCGTGGATGAGCTGGGCGAGATCCTCGATCGAATAGATGTCGTGATGCGGCGGCGGCGAGATCAGGCCGACGCCGGGGGTCGAATGGCGGACCGCGGCGATGTGGCGGTCGACCTTGTGGCCGGGCAGCTGGCCGCCCTCGCCCGGCTTGGCGCCCTGGGCGATCTTGATCTGGAGGTCGTCGGCATTGACGAGATATTCGGCGGTGACGCCGAAGCGGCCCGAAGCGACCTGCTTGATCTTCGAGCGCATCGACTCGCCGTTGGGGAGCGGCTTGTAGCGGTCCCTCTCCTCGCCGCCCTCGCCGGTGTTCGAGCGGCCGCCGATCCGGTTCATCGCCACCGCCAAGGTGGTGTGCGCCTCGCGGCTGATCGAGCCGAAGCTCATCGCGCCGGTGGCGAAGCGCTTGACGATCTCCGAGGCCGGCTCGACCTCGTCGAGCGGCACCGCGGGGCCGAGCGGGCGCAGCTCGATCAGGCCGCGGATGGTCAGCAGGCGACGGCTGCGCTCGTTGATCGCGTCGGCGAAATTCCGGTACTTTTCGGGGATGTCGCCGCGCACCGCATGCTGCAGGTCGGCGACCGTCTCCGGCGTCCAGGCATGGTCCTCGCCGCCGATCCGCCAGGCATAGGCCCCGCCCAAAGGCAGCGTGTCGGGCGCCGATCTCGCATAGGCCTCGCGATGGCGCCGCGCCGATTCCTCGGCGATCTCCTCCAGCCCGACGCCCTCGATCGGCGTCGCCGTGCCGGTGAAATATTTCTCGACCAGGGCGCTGGACAGGCCGAGCGCGTCGAAGATCTGGGCGCCGCAATAGCTCTGGTAGGTGGAGATGCCCATCTTCGACATCACCTTCATCAGCCCCTTGCCGGCGGCCTTGATGTAGTTGCGCCGGACCTCCTCGGGCGAGGCGGGCACCTCCCCCTTGCGCGACAGGGCGTCGAGGGTCTCGAAGGCGAGATAGGGGTTGATCGCCTCCGCGCCGAAGCCGGCGAGGACGCAGAAATGGTGGACCTCGCGCGCCTCGCCGGTCTCGACGACGAGGCCGGTCTGCATCCTCAGCCCCTGGCGGATGAGGTGATGGTGGACGGCGCCGGTGGCCAAAGCGGCGGGGATCGGCACCCGGTCCGGACCGGCGGCGCGGTCCGAGAGGATGAGGACGTTGCTGTCGGCGAGCACCGCCTCGGTCGCTTCCCAGCAGAGTCGCTGCAGCGCCGCCTCGAGCGCCTGGCCGTGGCCGCCGACCGGCCAGGTGGCGTCGAGCGTGCGGGTGCGGAAGGCGCCGTCGAGCACGTCCTGGATCGAGCGGATCTTCTCCAGATCCTCGTCGGTGAGGATCGGCTGCGAGACTTCGAGGCGTTTGTGGGTCCCGGCATGGTGGCCGAGCAGGTTCGGCCGCGGCCCGATCATCGAGACGAGCGACATCACCATCGCCTCGCGGATCGGGTCGATCGGCGGATTGGTGACCTGCGCGAAATTCTGCTTGAAATAATCGTAGAGAAGCTTGGGCCGCTGCGAGAGCACCGCGATCGGCGTGTCATTGCCCATCGAGCCCACCGGATCGTCGCCCATCCGCGCCATCGGCGCGAGGAACAGCTTCAGATCCTCCTCGCTATAGCCGAACGCCTTCTGGATATGGCCGAGCTCGCCTTCGGCGCGGCCGGGCCGGCGGCCGGTCGTCGCGGGCGGAAGCTCCTCCAGCTTGAACTGGGTCTCGTTCAGCCAGTCGCCATAAGGCTGGGCGCCGGCGAGACGCGCCTTGATCTCCTCATCCTCGACGATCCGCCCTTCCTCGAGGTCGATGAGCAGCATCCGGCCCGGCTGGAGCCGCCATTTGCGGAGGATCCTCTCCTCCGGGATCGGCAGCACGCCGCTCTCCGAGGCGAGGATCACCCGGTCGTCGTCGGTAACGGTGAAGCGGGCGGGGCGAAGGCCGTTGCGGTCGAGCGTCGCGCCGATCTGCCGGCCGTCGGTGAAGGCGATGGCGGCGGGGCCGTCCCACGGCTCCATCAGGGCGGCATGATATTCGTAGAAAGCGCGCCGCTCGGGGTCCATCTCGGCATTGCCGGCCCAAGCTTCCGGGATCAGCAGCATCATCGCGTGGGGCAGCGAATAGCCGCCGGCGACGAGCAATTCGAGCGCATTGTCGAGGCTCGCCGTATCCGACTGGCCGTGCGGGATGAGCGGCCACATCTTGTCGAGATCGGCGCCGAGCAGGGGCGATTCCAGCGTCCGCCGCCGCGCGTTCATCCAGTTCACGTTGCCGCGCACCGTGTTGATCTCGCCGTTATGGGCGATGAAGCGGAACGGGTGGGCGAGCTTCCAGGACGGGAAGGTGTTGGTCGAGAAACGCTGGTGGACGAGAGCCAAAGCCGATTTGGTCAGCGGATTGGCGAGGTCGCGGTAGAAGCTGCCGACCTGGGTGGCGAGCAGCAGCCCCTTGTAGACGATCGTCCGGCTCGAGAAGGAGGAGATGTAGAAATCGGCGAGGCCGGGAAGCTCCTTCTTGCGGGCGAGGTCACCCAGTGGATTCTGGGTCTGCTTGCG
>JAQGLF010000351.1 GCA_028293025.1 Alphaproteobacteria bacterium | reverse complement strand
CACGGCGCCGGGCGCGGTGCCGTCGCGCGCCGGCGCGCTGCCCGGCGATCATTTGTGGGTGACCGGAACGGTGGGCGATGCCGGCGCCGGGCTGCGGACGTTGCGCGGCGCTCTGGCGGGCGGCGAGGCCCTCGTCGAACGCTACCGCAACCCGCGGCCGCGGCTCGAAGCAGGGCAAAGGCTGGTCTGGCTGATCAGCGCGATGATGGACGTGTCGGACGGGCTGCTCATCGACGCGTCGCGGATGGCGGCGGCGAGCGGCGTCCTGCTCTCGATCGACCTGGCGCTCGCACCTTTGTCGGAGGATTACCGGCGGGCGGTCGGCGACGATCTCGAAGCCCGGCTCGCCGCGGCGACGGCGGGCGACGATTACGAATTGCTCTTCTCGGCCTCCGCCGGCAACGGCGCCGGCATCCTCGCTTTGGCCGAGGAGATCGGCGTTCCGATGTGCCGGATCGGCGCGGTCGAGGCCGGCGAAGGGCTTCGGCTCGACGATGCGGGCACCCCTGTCCCGCTTCCGGACAGCCTCGGCTGGGAGCATGGCCGAACCACGCCGTGACCCGCGCTCCTCCGGACGATCACGACCGTTGCGGGAGCCGAAGACAGACCCTATGAGACGCGGCGCATCCGGGCGCCGTCCGCCTTCGGGGCTGCTCAGCCCTGCCCGGTTCAGAAAAACAGGGAAGGAAGATTCATGCCCGTCGTGTACATCGCCATAGCCTGCGGTCTGGCCGCGGTGCTCTACGGCATCGTCACCAGCCTCCAGGTGCTGAGCGCGCCTGCCGGCAGCGAGCGGATGCAGAGCATCGCCGCGGCCATCCAGGAAGGCGCGCGGGCCTATCTCGCCCGCCAGTATATGACGATCGCGATCGTCGGCGTGGTGGTCGCGGCGGTGGTCTTCTACTTCCTCGGCGCGGTCTCGGCCGTCGGCTTCGTGATCGGCGCCGTGCTCTCGGGCCTCACCGGCTTCGTCGGCATGAACGTCTCGGTGAAGGCCAATGTCCGCACCGCCGAAGCGGCCCGCACCAGCCTCCAGGGCGGCCTCACCCTCGCCTTCCGCTCGGGCGCGATCACCGGCATGCTCGTCGCCGGGCTCGGCCTGCTCGCGATCTCCGGCTTCTTCTGGTATCTGACCGGTCCCGGCGGCCACGTCCCGGGCAACACCGCCGACCGCACCATCGTCAACGCGCTTGTCGCGCTCTCCTTCGGCGCGTCGCTGATCTCGATCTTCGCCCGTCTCGGCGGCGGCATCTTCACCAAGGCGGCCGACGTCGGCGCCGATCTGGTCGGCAAGGTCGAGGCCGGCATCCCCGAGGACGATCCCCGCAACCCGGCGACGATCGCCGACAATGTCGGCGACAATGTCGGCGACTGCGCCGGCATGGCCGCCGATCTGTTCGAGACCTATGTGGTGACGCTTGGCGTGACGATGGTCTCGATCGCCCTCACCATCACCGGCGTCGACACGGCGCTGCTGACCAAGCTGATGTCGCTGCCGCTGCTCGTCGGCGGCGTCTGCATCATCACCTCGATCATCGGCACCTATATGGTCCGGCTCGGCAAGGGCGGCTCGATCATGGGCGCGCTCTACAAGGGCTTCTGGACCGCCGCTTTGCTCGGCGCGATCGCCGTCTACTTCGCCACCCGCTATGTGCTCGGCGACATGAACGCGACGCTCGCCACGATCGGCGGCGTCGGCGGCGCCACCATCGCGCTCACCGGCATGAAGCTCTTCTACTGCATGCTGATCGGCCTCGGCCTCACCGGCGCGCTGGTGTGGATCACCGAATATTATACCGGGACCAACTTCCGCCCGGTCCGCTCGATCGCCCGCGCCTCGCAGACAGGCCACGGCACCAACGTCATCCAGGGCCTCGCGATCAGCCTCGAATCGACCGCCGCGCCGACGCTCGTCATCGTCGTCGCGGTGATTGCCGCCTATCAGCTCGCGGGCGTGATCGGCGTCGCCTTCGGCGCCACCGCGATGCTGGCTCTGGCCGGCATGGTCGTCGCGCTCGACGCTTACGGCCCGGTCACCGACAATGCCGGCGGCATCGCCGAGATGGCCGGCCTCCCCGACGAGGTGCGCGAGCGCACCGATGCGCTCGACGCGGTCGGCAACACCACCAAGGCGGTGACCAAGGGCTATGCGATCGGCTCGGCCGCGCTCGCCGCGCTTGTGTTGTTCGGCGCCTATACGACCGACCTCCACGAATATTTCGGCGGCCTCACCGTCGATTTCTCGCTCAGCAACCCGTATGTGATCGTCGGCCTGCTGCTCGGCGCGCTGCTTCCCTACAGCTTCGGCGCCTTCGGCATGACCGCGGTCGGCCGCGCCGCCGGAGCGGTGGTCGAGGACGTCCGTGCCCAGTTCCGCGAAAATCCGGGAATCATGGAGGGCACTGCACGGCCCAATTACGGCCGCACCGTCGACCTCGTCACCCGCGCCGCGATCAAGGAGATGATCATCCCGTCGCTGCTGCCGGTGCTGGCGCCGATCCTGGTCTATTTCGTCATCACCTTCGTCGCCGGCCAGGCGTCGGGCTTCGCGGCTTTGGGCGCCCTGCTGCTCGGCGTCATCGTCTCGGGCCTGTTCGTCGCAATCTCGATGACCTCGGGCGGCGGCGCCTGGGACAATGCCAAGAAATATATCGAGGACGGC
>JAQGLF010000346.1 GCA_028293025.1 Alphaproteobacteria bacterium | reverse complement strand
ACTTCGATTTCGAAGGGCAGCCGCTGACCGTGACCGGCGGCACCTTCACCGGGACCTACGGCACGCTGACGCTCAATGCGAACGGCACCTACAGCTACACCTTGTTCGCCTCGGACCAGGCGCTCGCGCAGGGCGAGACCGTGGTCGACAGCTTCAACTACAATGTGTCCGACGGCACCAGCAGCGACACCGGCACGCTCAGGATCACCATCAACGGCGTCAACGACGCGCCGGCGGCCAATCCCGACGCCGCGTCGGGCACCGAGAACCAGGTGTTGAATGTCAACGTGCTCGCCAACGACACCGACGTCGACCATGGCGCCATCCTCAGCCTGCTCTCGGCCGCGGCGCCGGGCGGCAAGGGGATGGCGACGGTCGTCGGCAACCAGCTGCAGTTCAATCCGGGCACGGACTTCGACCATCTCGCCCAGGGGGCGACCGAGACGGTCGTCGTCAATTACACGATGCAGGACGAGCATGGGGCGACCTCGAGCTCGACCCTGACCATCACCGTCACCGGCACCAACGACGCGCCGGTCGCGGTCGCCGATACCGCGTCCGGCACCGAGAATCAGGTTCTGCTGATCGACGTCCTCGCCAACGATACCGACGTCGACGACGGCCACAGCCTCACCCTCACCGCCGCTTCGGCGCCGGCCGGCCACGGCAGCGCCGCGATCGTCTCGAACCAGGTCGAGTTCGATCCGGGCACCGACTTCGACCACCTCGCGCAAGGTGCGATCGCGACGGTCGTGGTCAGCTACACGATCCAGGACGAGCATGGCGCATCCTCCTCGTCCACGGTGACGATCACCGTCACCGGCACCAATGACGGCCCGGTCGCCGTCGCCGACACCGCTTCGGCCGGCGAGAACCAGACCATCGTCGTCGACGTGCTCGCCAACGACACCGATGTGGACGACGGTCACAGCTTCACGCTCGTCTCGGCCTCCGCGGCGGCCGGCCAGGGCACCGCTTCGGTCGTCGGCAACCAGGTCCAGTGGAACCCGGGCGGCGATTTCGACCATCTCGCCGCGGGCGCGACCGCCACGGTCGTCGTCAATTACACGATGCAGGACGAGCATGGCGCGGCCTCATCCTCGACCCTGACGATCACCGTCACCGGCACCAACGACGCGCCGGTCGCCGTCGCCGATACGGCCGCTACCACCGAGAATGCGCCTGTCACGATCGACGTGCTCGCCAACGACCACGATCCCGACGACGGCGCCGTGCTGACCGTCACCGCCGCTTCGGCGCCCGTGGGCCAGGGCAGCGCGACCATCGTCGGCAACCAGGTCCAGTTCGACCCGGGCACCGACTTCGATCATCTCGCCGCCGGCGCCACCCAGGTGGTCAGCGTCAGCTACACGATTCAGGACG
Organism: Alphaproteobacteria bacterium; assembly: GCA_028293025.1. Taxonomy (GTDB): domain Bacteria; phylum Pseudomonadota; class Alphaproteobacteria; order Sphingomonadales; family Sphingomonadaceae; genus Allosphingosinicella. The sequence goes on along the minus strand of JAQGLF010000346.1, from coordinate 8,912 downwards.
AGCATGGCGCGAGCTCCAGCGCGACCGTCGCGGTGACCGTGACCGGCACCAACGACGCCCCGGTCGCGCATGCCGATACGGCGAGCGGCACCGAGAATCAGGTGCTCAATATCTCCGTCCTCGCCAACGATACCGACGTCGACGACGGCGCGGTCCTCAGCCTCGTCTCGGCATCGGCGCCGAGCGGCAAGGGCATTGCCGCGGCGGTCGGCAGCCAGGTCCAGTTCAACCCCGGCACCGATTTCGACCATCTCGCGGCGGGCGCCACCGAGATCGTCGTGCTCAACTATGTGATGCAGGACGAGCACGGCGCCACGTCCAGCTCGACGGTGACGGTCACCGTCACCGGCACCAACGATGCTCCGGTCGCCGTCGCCGATACGGCCGCTACCACCGAGAATGCGCCCGTCACCATCGACGTGCTCGCCAACGACCACGACCCCGACGACGGCGCCGTGCTCACCGTCACCGCCGCCTCGGCGCCTGTGGGACAGGGCACCGCCACGATCGTCGGCAACCAGGTGCAATTCGACCCCGGCACCGATTTCGATCACCTCGCCGCCGGCGCTACCCAGGTGGTCAGCGTCAGCTACACGATCCAGGACGAGCATGGCGCAACGTCCAGCGCGACGATCGCGGTCACCGTCACCGGCACCAACGACGCGCCGGTGGCCGCCGCGGACAGCGCGACGACCAGCGAGAACGCGCCGGTCACGATCAACGTGCTCGCCAACGATCATGACGCCGACGACGGGGCTACGCTCACCGTCACCGCCGCCTCCGCGGCTTCGGACCAGGGCAGCGCGACGATCGTCGGCAACCAGGTCCAGTTCAACCCCGGCACCGATTTCGACCATCTCGCCGTCGGCGAGAGCCAGGTGGTGACCCTCAGCTACACGATCCAGGATGAGCATGGCGCAACCTCGAGCTCGACCATCGCGGTGACCGTCACCGGCACCAACGATGCGCCGCTGATCGACGCCGGCAACACCATTGCCAGCGGTTCGGTGACCGAGCTGCCGAACAACGATCCGGGCGAGAACGTCACCGTCCACCATGCCGACGGCAGCGTCGCCTTCACCGATGCCGACACCAGCGACGTCCACAGCGCGAGCGCGACGGCGCAGGGCGCGGGCTATCTCGGCAGCTTCACGCTCGATCCGGTGAACGACGGCACCCACAATGTCGGCTGGCATTTCGCCGTCTCCGACGCCGCGCTCGACAGCCTCAATGCCGGCCAGACGGTCGTCCAGACCTATACGATCGAGGTGGCCGACGGCCATGGCGGCTTCGCCGACCAGGACGTCACCGTCACCATCCACGGCGCCGCCGACAATGTCGCGCCGGTGGCGAATGACGATAGCTACAGCGCGATCGGGAACGTCGTCCTCCACGTGCCGGCCACGACCGGCGTGCTCGCCAATGACAGCGACGACCAGCCGCTCGGCGGCGGCGCGGGCCAGACCCATGTCGGCGCCTTCGACGCGACCAGCGCCCATGGCGGCCATGTCTCGATGAACCCCGACGGCTCGTTCGACTATGTCTCCGCGCCGGGTTTCAACGGGACCGACACCTTCACCTACACCCTGACCGACGCGGACGGTGCCACCGATACCGCCACGGTCACCGTCGGCGTCAGCCAGCACGTCTGGTTCATCGACAACAGCGCGGCGGGCAGCAACCTCGGCACCGAGGACAATCCCTATACCAGCATCGCCGCCTTCAACGCGGCGCAGGGAACGGCGGCCGGACCCCATGCAAACGACATCGTCTATCTGCGTACCGGCACCGGCACCTATGCCGAGGCGGACGGAATCCACCTGCTGAACGGCCAGACCCTGGTCGGCGGCGGCGAGGATCTCGTCATCGGCTCGACATTGGTCGAGCATGCCGCCGCGACGCGGCCGACCATCACCGTCACCGGCGCCGGCCATGACGGCGTCGATCTCGCCCTGAACAACCACGTCTCCGGCTTCGACATCGGCAGCGTCACCCGCGCGGGCATTTCCGACAGCGGCGGCAGCGTCGGCACCGCGACGATCACCGACGTCGGCAAGTCCGGCACCGGCCAGGTCGCCGACATCGACCAGGGCGGAACCGTCCACATCACCCTCAACAACGCCGGCTCGACCGGTTCGACCGGCGGGGCGATCGACCTCGAGAACATTTCCGGCGACTTCACCGTCACCGGCGCCACCAACATCGCCGGCGCAACCGGCGGCGGCGTCGACGTCACCGGCGGGGTCAATCTCGCTGTCGCCTTGCAGGGCGGGCTCACCGCCGCGACGGGCGCGTCCGATGCGGTCCATTTCACCGGCAATGCCGGGAGCAGCTCCCTCGCCATTGCGGGCCTTCACCTCACCACCACCACCGGCGCGGGCCTGGTCGTCCAGAATGGCGGCACGATTGCCGTCACCGGGTCGGGCAACACGATCACCAGCGGCACCGGTTCGGCGGTCAACATCTCGCATGCGACGATCGGCGCCGCCGGGGTGACGCTGGAAAGCGTGACCTCGACGGGCGGCAGCGCCGACGGCATCGTCCTCGACACGGCGGGAACCGGCGGCTTCACGGTCACCGGCATCGGCTCGGTCGGCGGTTCGGGCGGCGCGATCAGCGGCAAGACCGGGGCCGACGGCGTCGCCCCCCTGCAGGGCATCGGCGTCTACATCAACGCCACCTCGAACGTGTCGCTCGCCAATATGGAGATCAGCACCAATTCGAACGGCGGCATCGTCGGCACGAACGTGACCAATTTCACGCTCGCCGACTCGACCGTCCATCTCGGCAACGGCAGCAACTCATCCGAAGCCGGGGTGAGCTTCACCAACCTCACCGGCACCGGCTCCTTCCTCGGCGACGTGCTCGCCGGGTCGAGCGGCGACAATCTGCACATCGCCAACAATGCCGGCAGCCTCAATCTCACGATCGCGGACAGCGCCAGCGATCAGGCGATCGTCGGCACCAACAACAATGTGACCGGCAATGACGGCGCCCATATCGAGACCAGCGGCACCGCGAACCTGACCCTGACGATCGACGGAGTCGATTTCCAGGGCGCGCGCGCCAACCTCCTCGAGGTGACCGCAAACGGCCTGTCCACCCAGGACCTGACGATCAGCCACAACAATTTCCACAATTCCCAGAGCTCGATCTCGGGCGAGGGCGGGGTGCTGCTGAACGGCGGCGGCGCCGGTTCCAACATCCATGTCGATTATGCCGTCGAGAATAACAGCTTCACCGGCGCGAACGGCAACGCGCTCGCCGCCTTCTATACGCAGCAGGCGGGCGACATACGCGGCTACATCGCCGACAACATTATCGGCATCGACGACGGCATCGCCGGCACCCAGGGCTCGTCCGGCGGCGGCGTCGGTATCTTCGCGGGGCTCGAAAAAGTCGCGGGCGCGGGCAATGCCAGCTACAGCGTCAACATCGTCAATAACGGCGTCTTCGACATCGATTCCGGCGTCGCGGGCATCGAGCTGCGCTCGAACGGCGGCCAGGCCGCCAATTCGGCCGTGCTCGAAGCGACGGTAACCGGCAACACCGTCGCGCAGCTCGGCGAGAATGTCTTCACCGCCCTCTACGCGCTGGTCGGCGGCAACGCGCTCTCGGGGGACTTCGCCAGGCTCGGCCTCGACCTTCACAACAACATTCTGGATGCCAGCGGCGCCAGCTTCGGGGACAATGCGGTCTACCTCGAACAGGTTTCGAGCGACGCCCATTATTACTTCCCGGGCTATTCGGGCTCGGCGGACGGCGAGGGCTTCGGCGGCACCGCCAGCGACGATCTCAACAGCTTCTTCGCCGGCCACGGCAATGTGATGACCAACGGCGGCTTCGCCTCCTTCCCGGGCGGCGTCGATGCGCTCGACATCCACGGCGCGACCGGGGATCCGCTGGTTCATCCGCCTTTCCACCCGTGATCGTCCGAGGCGGCTGATCGTCCGAAGAAGGGGGGCCGGTGCGATCCCCGGGATTCTTCCGTTCACCGACCGGCGAAGGCTTCGGTGCCCGCCGCCGGCAAGGCGGGCTCATTCGCGGCCGGCATCCTCGGTGATGCGGGTGAGCGGCGTCAAAATGTAGGAGATGATCGAGCGCTTGTCGCCGAGCAGGCTGATGTCGGCGACCATGCCGGTGCCGATCGGCAGCGGCCGCCCGAAACGGTCCTTGAGCGCGTTGCTGTCGGTGCGGACCTGGACGACGTAGAAGCTCTCGCCGCTCTTCTCGTTGGTGGTGGCGTCGGGGGAGATGCCGACGACGCTGCCGTGAAGCGAGCCGTAGATGGACGAATCGTAGGCGGTGATGTTGACCCGCGCCCGCTGGCCGATGCGGACGAAGGCGATGTCCTTCGGCTTCACCATCGTCTCGACCAGCAGGGCCTCCTGGCTCGGCACGATCTCGAGCATCGGCGCGCCCGGGCCGATGGCGCTGCCCACCGTCGTCACCAGCACCCGGTTGACGCGGCCGTCGAGCGGCGCGCGCACGCTCGTGCGGGCCACCTTCTCGGCCAAAGCCGGAATGGCGTTGCCGCGGCTGGAGCGTTCGGCCTGGGCCGTGGCGAGATCGTTGGCGGCGAGCGTGCGCCAGTCCTGGCGTTCGCGGCTAAGCTGCGACTGCGCCTCGCCCACCGCGGCGCGGGCGCGGGCGAGCGCGGCCGCGGCCGCCGAGGCCTCGCTCGTCGCCACCGCATATTCGCTCTCCGACTGGACCAGCGACAGGCGCGGCTCGATGCCCTTTTCGACCAGCGACCGGATGATCCTGAGCTCTTTCTGCTTCATGTCGCGCCCCGACTGCTTCGCTTCCAGGGCCGCCTGGGACTCCTCGACCGCGCGGCTGGCCTGGAGGATTCGCGCTTCGCCCTGGGCGCCGACGCTGGCCAGTTCCTGCATCCGCGACGCGTGGAGCGAGCGCTCGATCTGGATCTGGTTCGCGACCTGGGGATCGGCGGTCTGGGGATAAATCGGCTCGCGCCCCATCACTTCCGCCTGCAGCCGCGCGACTTTCGCCGCCAGCGCGTTGACCGAGGCCTCGCCGCTGCCCAGCTCGGAGCCGCTCTGGGTGCGGTCGAGCTGGATCAGCTCCTGGCCGCGGCGGACCTGCTGGCCGGTCCGCACCAATATCGCCTCGACGACGCCGCCTTCGAGGTTCGAGATCACCTGGAGATGGGAGCTGGCGATCACCCGCCCCTGCCCCTTCACCGTCCGGTCGAGCTTGGTCAGCGACGCCCACAGGAAGAAGGCGACGAAGAAGATGCCGACCACCCAGAGGAGGAGGTTCGACGCCGAAGCGGGCCGGATGCGGCCGGCGAGGTCTTCGATATGGGTCGCGTCGTTCATCGGGGTTCAGGCATCGGGGTTCAGGCCGCCCGCGGCCGGGTCAGCTGCTTCATCACCTCGTCGCGCGGCCCGTCGCCGACGATCCGGCCGCGCTCGACGATGATGATCCGCGACACCAGCTGCAGCAGAGGCGGGCGGTGCGTGACCACCACCAGGGTCCGGTCCTTGGTTTCCTCCTGGAGGCGCTGGATCAGGCCCATCTCGCTTTGCGTGTCCATCGCGCTGGTCGGCTCGTCGAAGACCAGGATGGGTGGGCGCCCGGCGAGCGCGCGGGCCAGCGCGATCGACTGGCGCTGGCCGCCCGACAGGCCTTCGCCGCGATCGGCGAGACGGAGGTCGTAGCCGTTGGCGATCTGGCCGATGAAGCCGTGCGTCCCGGACAAGGTGGCAGCGCGCAGCAACTCGTCATCGTCCACATGGTCGCGGCCGAGCACGATATTCTCGCGGATCGAGCCGGTGAGCAGCACGCTCTCCTGCAGCGCCGTGCCGATATGCTCGCGCAACTCCGCCGGATCGAGCTGGCGGATATCGGTGCCGTCGATCATCACCACCCCTTCCTCGGGCGGATAGAGGCCGAGGATGAGGCGAAGGATGGTCGATTTGCCCGACCCGACCGGTCCGAGCAAAGCGACATGCTCGCCCGGCTCGAGCGCGAAGCCGATGCCGTCGAGCGTCTTCTCCGGCGCGCCGGGGTAGCGGAAGGCGACGCCGCGGAACTCGATCCGGCCCTTCAGCCCGCGCACCTTGAGCCCCTCGCCCGACGGACCTTCGGCGGGCTGGCTCATCATTTCGTTGAGCTGGCGGTAGGCGGTGCGCGTCGAGGTCATCCGCGTCAGCAGCTGCGAGATCTGAGCGAGCGGCGCCACCGCCCGGCCGGCGAGGATCGAGCAGGCGATGAGGCCGCCCATCGTCAGCTGCTGGTCGGCGATCAGGCCGACGCCGACGATGACGACGCCGGCGTAGGAAATGGTGCCCGCGGAGGTGGCGGTGGTGATGCCGATGCTGGCGACCAGGCGCTGGCGGAGCGAGGAGGCGCTATGCTGCTCGACCGCGCGCGTCCAGCGCTTCGCCAGCAGCCGGCCGGCGCCGGTCGCCTTCACCGTCTCGAGGCCGCCGACCGTCTCGACCAGCACCGATTGCTTCTGCAGGCCCTCGCCCATCGCGCGGGCGGAGAGGCGGTTCATCGCCGGCTGGGTCAGGCAGCCGACGCCGATCACGATCGGGATGGCCAAAGCCGGCACCAAGGCCACCCAGCCCCCGATCAGCGCCACCACCAGCAGGGTCAGGAAGACGAAGGGGAGATCGACCAAAGCGGTCATCGTCGCCGAGGCAAAGAAATCGCGCAACGCCTCGAGCTCGCGCATCAGGCCGGTGAGGGCGCCGGTGGAGCCCTTCCTGAGCTCGAGACGGAGCGAGAGCAGCCGGTTGAACAGGCTCTCGCCGATTTCGCGATCAATCGAGGCGCCGGCGATGTCGACGAAATAGGCGCGCAGCAGCTTCAGCATGAAATCGAAGATGACGATGACGGCGAGGCCGATCGACAGCGCCACCAGCGAGGAGGTGGCGTTGTTCGGCACCACCCGGTCGTAGACGGTCATCGTGAAGAGGGACGTCATCAGCCCGAAGACGTTGATCATCACCGCCGCCAGCGCGACCTTCATATAGACGCTGCGGTTGCGCCGCATCGGCTCCATCAGCCACGGCGCGAAGCGCGGGATCGGGACCTTGATGATCGAATCGCTACTCACGCCGTCCCCCAACGCTGCCGGGATCGATGCCGAGCGCCGCCAGCAGCCCGCCGGTGCGCGACAGCAGCACGTAGCGGGCGGCGTCGAGCTCGCTCAGCGCCCGTATATAGGCGGTGGCGGTCTCGAAATAGGAATCTTCGGCGGCGACCACGTCGAACAAATTGCCGCGCGCGTTGACGAACCGCTCGACCAGCACGTCGCGGGAGCGGCGGCTGGCGATGTAGCTCGCCTCGGTGGCGCGCAATTGCTCGTCGAGCGCCTGGACGTCGGACCAGGCGATCGAGGCGTCGCGCGCGGCCTCGTCGCGGATCCGCGTCGCATGGGCGTCGGCCGAGCGCGCCCGCGCCTCCGCCTGGGCGAGCCGCGCCTCGGTGCCGCCGAACAGATGCTGGCGAAGCGTCAGCCGGCCGCGAATGTCGTAATCGGTGGTGTTCTCGAACACGCCGTAGCGGTTGGCGTCGACGGTGGCGCCGATCTGCGGCATGCGGTCGGCGCGGATCGCCTTGGCCTCCTTCCGCGACGCGTCGGCCAGCGCCTGGGCCGCGCGCGGCTGCGGGCCGCTCATCGCCGCCAGCGACGCCGCGTCCTTCGACATCGCCGGCAGCATGGCGACCGGCGCCCGTTCGAGCTGGGCGGGCGGCGGGCCGCCCATCAGCTCGGTGAAGCGGGCCTCCGCATTGGCGCGCAGGCGGCGAAAGCCGGCCAGCCGGGTCTCCGCCGAGGCGAGATAGGAATCGACCCGGGCGGTGTCGCCGGGGGCGGAGACGCCCTGCCGGATCCTTTCCTCGACCGCCGCGCGAAGCTCTTGCTGATTCCTGACGAAGGAATCGCTGAGGTCGACCAGAGCGCGATAGGCGAAGACGTCGTACCAGGCGGCGACGCTGTTGAGGGCGATCTGGTCGGCATTCGCCTCGGCGTCGTCGGCGGCGGCGCGCAGCCGGGCCCCCGCCGCCGAGACGCGGTTGGTCCCGGCGCCGAAATCGTACAATGTCTGGCTGATCGACAGGATCGCGTCGGTGCGGTCGCGGGGCTGCGACCGCTCGATGACGTTCTCGGTGAGCGCGCCGAAGCGGCGCGAGAGCGAATGGGTGGAGTTCACGCTGAGGTCGACCGACGGCAATCGCCGCTCATTGGCCTCGTTGACCACCGAGCGCGCCTCGGCCGTCTGGGCTTCGGCCTCCAGCGTCCCCGGATGATGCTCGACCGCGGCGCCGACCAAAGCGCGGAACTGCTCCGGCGAGGTCTGGCTGCGCGCCAGCTGGAGGATCGGGTCGGTCGAGAGGTCGATGCCGAGCGGATTGGTCGACGGGGGGGGCAGCGAGGGTGGCGAAGGGCGAGATTCCACGCGCCCCGGCACATTCGAAGATGCCGCCGGCTGGCACAAAGCGGCGGCGCTCGCGGAGACGGCGAGCGCGCATGACAGCGCTCTCAGTAAAACAACCATGTGGATCCCGCAGCCTTCCCCCGAGCGCGCTTTACTTCGCTTTGCCTCGAGACACTAGAAAAAAGCATCCTGTTCAGTCTGTTGGGTGTATCAGGCGGGATCGGGTGGAAAGCTGGCGAGGCAGGTGAAATTCGCCGCCTCCTCACCGCCGATCACGGGGCGGCCCTCGAGGCTGATCCAGACATGCGCCGAGAGCCCCTTCGTCTCCTCCTGCGCGACGCCGTAATGGAGGATCGAGGGATAGCCGCGGCGGCGGAGCATCCGGTGGACGGCGAGGCCGCGCTGGAAGCAGACCGCGCGCCAGGGGACGCGGCGCCCCCAGGCGTCGACCGCCCAGCGCACCCGGCGGGGCAGGTCCGCGGCGGGCGGCCCGCCTGG